>JBEGTN010000134.1:0-5080 GCA_041179405.1 Verrucomicrobiota bacterium | reverse complement strand
AACTTCCTCGCAACGGATCGCTTGGCGCAGGCACTCGCCAGCCTTGGCCCGAGAGTTCCGAAGCCGGTCGAATACTGTAAATCCGCGCTCTATCCACTCTCCTTTCTCGATCACTATCAGTTCAAGGAATTGCTACGTGCGAATTTGAAGAATCCCGGCGTGGCGGCGGCACTGGCCGACACCAAGAGAGCGTGGCTCGATTTGCAGAAGATAAACCGCTACCAGTGGCGCTGCGACGAAGCTCCAAGCGCCGCGCCTGACCCAGCCAACGCAAGGTTGCGCATGCTTCTGGATCGGGCCGTCGGCCCACACGGCGCGACCCTGCTATGGGTGCCGCCCAGCCTCTGTTATTACGGCTTGGCGGGAGGATTTAAAGGTGCGGGAGGATTTTCCAAGACACTGGTGTTTTCGTCATGGATCATGGTCCCGAGGATGATCGCCACCCTCGTCTCCTACGAAGTGGAACGGCGCACAGTCGGTAATCCCGATACAGTTAAGACCGATCAAGAAACCGAACGCCGACGCTATTTTGGCGAAAAAAGGCATCCGGTGCGGCAAATCCAGTATCGGCGGCGAAGTGCCGAATCGGGTGGCCAGCTCGCCAACCTGAGCAACTTCACGCTCGTCTATCCCTCGCCCACTCTGTGCCGCGTGGTAGACCCCTTCGCGAATCTACCGGAGAGCCCATCCTTATCGCTGGATCAATTGATCGCCCGCACCGCAGTAAAACTACAAACCATGATCGACCGGTGTGGCTTGAGTCGCTGGAGCACGCCCACCGGAGAAAGCGAGCGCTGGTATTGGGCCGCTCCCCTCCTGTTGGATCTGGCCGACGAACAATCCCAAAAAGAGGTGCGTGCGTGGCTTTCGGATGGATCGCATTGGGGTCGCGATACTTGGTTTCGCCACGAGCTAACTGAGGATGTCGGCATCCGAGAAGCCTATGGCGATTATCTCCAATCTTGTGCTGACGATCCTCAACAAGCCGGGCTGGGGCCAATCCCCGCCGACCTCGCCGAAGTGCTCGCCCGCATGGCACTCGGTTCGCCCGCCGTCACTGCCCTGCGCAGCCTGCGACGCCACTTCCCCAAACAAACAACGCCGGCGCTTATGGTCCACGCCCTTGATGTCGGCGACGAGTTTTGCGATCTCTACAACAAACCGGAATCCATCGCGGCCATTCGCCTATGCACTCCCGACGAGGTCTTTTGGCGACAAGCCGTGTGCTATGGAGCAGACGGCTGTCTCCAAGCCGTCCTCGACGAGTATTTCCATTTGATCAACGGCCAGATCGGCCAGAGAGGCGACGCGGGCCCGGCGGTTGAGCAGCTCCTCGGCGCGATCAATCTCAATACATCCACCGTAAAAGTGGACAGTTTAGAGTCGTTCCAAGATGCCACAAGCGAAGCTCGTAAGATGCGCTGTCACTACGCCGTCGAGTTCGGTAGCCAACGCATGGAAACCACCCAAGGGCAGCAACGCGCGAGCGGTTTGCGCGAGGTCTTTAACTCTCCCTTTCGCCCCTTCGTCCTCGCCACCACCTCAATTGGCCAGGAAGGGTTGGATTTTCACTCTTACTGTCGCCGCATTGTCCACTGGAATCTGCCAGGCAATCCGGTGGATCTCGAACAACGGGAAGGCCGTATCAACCGCTTCAAAAGCTTAGTAATTCGGCAGCAGTTGGCCGCGAAATACGGTGCGTTGCTTGCCACGCCAAACGCAGTCGAACACGAAGACCCCTGGAATTCGCTGTTCCAACTGGCCGCACGCGAAGAAAGCAACGGCACGGGTGCCTGTGAAATGATTCCTTTCTGGCATCTGGAGACCGAAGGTGGTCCCAGAATTGAGCGCGTGATTCCACTTTACCCTTTCAGCAGCGATCACGGACGTCTCGCGCACATGTTGAAAACCCTGGCCATTTACCGCCTCGCCTTCGGTCAACCCCGACAGGTCGAACTCGTGGATCACCTTGTGCAGACCAGCCTATCCGAGACCGATCTCAAAATGGTCATGAAAACCCTAATGGTGGATCTCAGCCCCATTAGCTACCAGCGCCCAGAAAACCGCAGCCTACCCCGCCCTTAAAATCACCTCTACCTTGGCAAACTGGGAACCGTTTCAGTCCAACTCCTTGCCGGTTTTCGCTGTTTGCGTATGACCTTGGCTTTCAAATCGCTCACCCGTCGGCGCCGCTTCGCCCTGACCCAAGGCCCGAGCCTCCGCCGCCCGCCGCCCGCTTGACGCCCCGGAAGTAATACGCTCAGGTAATACCATGGCCACCGTCACCCTCACCTTCAAGACCACCGACGCACAAGCCCGTGAACTGCGCAAGGCCGCGCGGGCGCAGAAAACCACGCTTTCCGAATACCTCCGCCGGGCCGCCGAGGCGAACGTCAAAAAACCAGCCAAGGCGGCAAAGGGCGCGAAATGGACCCCGCCGGATACGACAGCCCGCTCGCTTAAAATCCTAGGCCCCCGCGTCGATACCTTCGACGCCCGCGACTTCATCGGATGAGGATTTACGCCGACACCTCGTTTCTCGTCTCGTTTTACGTCCATGCCGACACGCTTCATAAGCAGGCACGGGCAGAAGTGGAGTCCTGGAGTGTTGCCCCTGAATTACCCATTACCCCCTTTGGCTGGGTTGAACTGGAAAACACCTTTGCCCGCCTGGAACAAAAGGGTCGGCTCACCCTGAAGGAGTCCGCCGCACTCGTCGCTTCAATCAAAAGCGACATAGGCGGTGGCTTCCTGCGCGCCGCGCCGCTGCGTGCCTACCAGTGGATGGCGACGGCCCGCGACCTCTCGCGCAAAGTCACGCCCGTGACCGGCACCCGCACCCTTGACGTGCTCCACCTCGCCCTCGTCAAGTCGGAGCGCTGCACGCATGTCGCCTCTTTCGACACCAACCAACGCCGCGCCGCCCTCACTGTCGGCTTGAAATTACTCCCGGCGAACATCTGAGCGATTTGGACGCTGCTAAAATCCTGACATGAACCCGCGTCCCCCGCTCCCGCCCTTCACCGCCGAAACCGCCCTCCAAAAAGTCCAGGCCGCCGAGGACGCGTGGAACTCCCGCGACCCCGTCCGCGTTTCCCTCGCCTACACCGAGGACACCGAATGGCGCAACCGTTCCACCTTCGTCAACGGCCGTGCCGAGGTCGTGGCCTTCCTCACCGCCAAGTGGGCCAAAGAGCACGACTATCGTCTGAAGAAGGAGCTCTGGGCCTTCACCGACAACCGCATCGCAGTGCGTTTCGAATACGAGTGGCATGACAGCGCGGGCCAGTGGTGGCGGAGTTACGGCAACGAGAACTGGGAGTTCACCGCCGAAGGCTATATGGCTCGTCGTTTCGCCAGCATCAACGATATGTCGGTCACCGAGGCAGACCGCAAATTTCGCTGGCCCCGCGCCTAAGTCCGTTGGGTGAACTCTGCAAAAATGGTGGACGCCACAGGACTCGAACCTGTGACCCCATCCGTGTGAAGGATGTGCTCTAACCAACTGAGCTAGGCGTCCGGCTATCGGGGAGGGGCGGACCTTGTCGCCGCCCTGCGCGCGAATCAAGGGCGATTTTCCCTCTTCATGTGACACAGGCATTCCTGCCTGTGTTCCTGCCTGTGGTTTCGCGCATCCGACGTTTGCAGCCGCCGCACCTCACGCCTTGACCACTCGCACCGCCCGTTTGCGGTCGGGAAACAGCTCGCGGCACAGCGGGCAGACTGTCCCGTCGCAGCCGCGCGCCGTGCAATGTTCCCGTCCGTAGAAAATGATCCGCAGGTGCAACGCGTTCCAATGCGCCTCGGGGAAGAGCCGCTTTAAATCCCGCTCCGTGCGCTCCACGTTGGCACCGAGCGGGGTGAGTTTCCAGCGCTGCGCCAGGCGGTGGATATGGGTGTCAACTGCAAATGCAGGTACACCGAATGCTTGGCTCATTACTACGCTGGCAGTTTTGTGGCCGACGCCGGGCAAGCGTTCAAGTGCTGCCCAATCCTGCGGTACCTGGCCGCCGTGCTCATTCACGAGCATTTGCGACAAAACTGAAATCGCTTTGGATTTTTGTGGCGATAATCCGCAGGGGCGAATAATTTCCTGAATTTTTTCGACGGGGACTTTTGCCATGTCGAAAGGATTATCGGCTAACGCAAATAACGCCGGCGTCACTGTGTTGACGCGCTCATCTGTACATTGTGCAGAGAGCAGTACCGCAAGTAATAAGGTGTAAGCATCTTTGTGTTGCAATGGAATCGGCGGGTTAGGGTATAGGCTTTGCAATTTTTGCAGAATAAACGCGACCCTATCCGCTTTGTTTAAATTCTCGCTCATAAACTGGCAACAAACGCCTTAATGCGTTCAGCGGCTTCGATGCATTCTGCGAGCGGAGCCACTAACGCCAAGCGCACATAATCTTCACCGGGGTTAATGCCATTGCTTTCGCGTGCTAAATAACTGCCAGGCAATACCGTCACTTTTTGTGATTCAAATAATTTCTGCGCAAAAATTTCACCGTTAATGGGTGTTCTGCTTGTAAACGTTTTAGCCCAGAGATAAAAACTGGCATCGGGTTTTTGCACATCTAAACAGCCGTCTAATATTTTCAATACGGCATCAAATTTTTGGCGATAGGCTTCGCGGTTTTCGATTACATGAGTTTCATCTTGCCAAGCCGATACGCTCGCTAATTGCGTAGGTACAGGCATAGCGCAACCGTGGTAGGTGCGATAGAGCAAAAACTTTTCTAAAATTTTTGCATCGCCACCGACAAAGCCAGAGCGCAAACCGGGTAAGTTAGAACGTTTAGATAAACTGTGAAAGACCACGCAACGCGCAAAATCATCTCTGCCTAATTCGGCGCAGGCTTGCAATAATCCCGCCGGTGGGTTTTGCTCATCAAAATATAATTCCGAATAACATTCGTCGGATGCAATCACAAAGTCATATTTATCTGCAAGCGCAATCAATTCTTTTAATTGCGCTGTGCTCATCACCGCGCCTGTGGGGTTACCGGGCGAACAAATAAATAACAGTTGCGTGCGCTGCCAAATGTCGGCTGGTACAGACGCAAAATCAGGAATGAAA
>JBEGTN010000133.1:0-3455 GCA_041179405.1 Verrucomicrobiota bacterium | reverse complement strand
AGCCCTGTGAATTCCATCCGCAGCACGCCGAACAGATGATCGACCGTCGCCAGCACCAGGTCGGCGGGCAGCGATTTATGCTCGGTGGCGTCATTCTTCAGCGTCAGCATCCGGGCGCGCTCGAATTTCACGCGTTCGCCCGGGTCGGTGATTTCGTCGCCCGGTTTGAAAGTGCCGTACCGCGCCTCAATTTCACTCTGCAGCTTATAGTCGAGGTACTTTTGCACCGACGCCGGAGCATCCCAGCGGCCATGTCCGACCCTCACCAGCACCCCGGATTTCTCAAGCTGGCCGAGGCGTTGCACCGTCAACCCCAGAATTTTCGCCAGAAATTCCGACGAAACCACCCCATTTTCCGATTTTCCCGCCATATGAAAATGAAACCCCCGAAAATTTCCGCCCAAAAACCCTCAATCCCCAGGCTGACGGCGCACCGCAGGGGTGGGGTGGGGGGTACGGTCCCTAGTTGTATGTGGAACTGTTGCTTATCTGCAACTGTTGCGGTTAGGTGAAGACGTCGGGAGCGATGCGGCGGGCTTCGTGCTCGACGCGGGCGGGCAGGTCACGGGTGACCACTGCCTCGAATCCGAGCGGTGGCGCGTCCTTGATCAGCTCTTTCTTGACGCTTGGGCCGCGTAAGCGCTTAAGCGGGAAGCGCTCCTTGCCGACGCGCATCAGGTAGGCGCCTTGCCACTTCCGCACCGTGAAGGCGCGGGCGAACTGATGCGCGCCCTTGCTGTCATTCCACGGCTTGAACGCCCAGCCCTTGCTGAGCTGCGTAGGTGCGAACTCGCCCATCGGCAGCGCGCCGCTGAACGTCACCAGCTCGAACGACGGCTTGCCTGCCGATGCCGGATAGGTGCGCAGCCGCTTCTTCAGCAGCTGCGCACCGGCCCGTGGCTTCAGCCCGATCTGGCGGGTCAGCGCCTTGACCGCGGCCGTGCTCGCCTTCTCGCCGGTGTGGTTGACGGCGCGCGCGCCGGCTTTGGCGGCAGCGCCATCGGCCAGCTTGCCCATGGTCTCCAGCACACGCGCGAGGCCGTCGCCCTGCAGCGTGAACTTGAGGTGGCTGTCGGACATACGGGCGTCTCCGGCGGGCGGGGCGGCGGGTTTGGCGTGTGGGTGTGGGCGGGCCTATGGCCGGTCGCCCCGGTGCCTGTGGCCGCTGGGCCTGGCTTGAGAGACGCTTTACGCGGAGACGGGCCGCCACCAACGGCAAAACCCGGACGCTCAGGGAGCATCCGGGTTCACGTGATCTGGCGACCATGACAGAGCGGATGCCATAAATACCGCGTCGTGTCTAGTCCCCGTGTGCTGATTTCTCGGGCGGCGCGCGGAGCGAGAACCATCCTCCACGCAATTCCGACTCCGGCGGCAGCAGCGACCGCACCGATTCCAGCGCACGCCGCGACAGCTCGCTATTGACCGGCTGGCCGACGAGGTCATGCAGGTCGCTGTGCAGCACCGCCTCGATCTCGCGGATCAATGCGTGGTCCGCGGCGCTCCCCGGTGTGAATTTATCCGACATGCAGCCCCTCCATATCGCGCCCGGCGTCGTGTCTAGTCCTCGTGTGCTGATTTCTTGGGCCATTGGACGAGCAGGTCCTCGGCGACGCGGATCAGATTGACCCGCCCATCGAGTAGCACGTCCGTCATCTGGCCGGTATCATCGACCACGCACAGCTCGTCGAGCGGATGGATCGGCGCGCTGGAGCGACGCCAGCAGCAGCGCCGCCACGGCCTCTGGCGCAGGCGCAGCGGCCTTAGTCCCCAGCGCCCAGGCGGAGCGGACCTCGTTAGCTGCCGCATCCTGGATAACACGTCGATCAGCGCTCATTTCACGGGCTCCGGTTTGGTGGCGGGGATGGTGGGGACGGGGATGCGGCGCGGTTTCGGGCGGGCGGCGAGCAGGGTGTCGGCGGTTTTGCCGATGGCGCGGAGCGTCTGGAGCAGATCCAGCGGCACCGTCACACTGTTCGGATCAGCAGCCGGGACCGCGGGGCGCGGCTTGCCGCCGTCACGGCTGCTGCTGCGCGCATCGACGGCCTCCTGCAGCAGCAGCCGGGCCTCGTCAGCGAGGGTGCCGCCGTTGATCCGGGCGTAGTGTTCGATCGCCAGCCGCAGATCGCCGGACATCCGCACGCCAACGGCCGCGACGGTGTTTTTCTCCTCGCCCTTTCGGGGTCTCGCCATGATCAGCCTCCGGTTGCGGGGATGATAAATCACGACGCGGCGATAATGTCAACGTTTCGCATTTTGCGACCGCAAAACGTTTACGTTACGCGGCGCTATGAACAACGCTCAAAATGGCACCGTGAACAATGATCAAAATTGCTTAGCTCGCTAATAATGTGGGCATTTATGCACTGCCACAGTGTGGCGGGTTTTACCCATGGTGCGACATTTCGTCCTTTATGCATTTTGGCACTTGCACAGGCCCATTTCATGGGGCGTGCGACATACCGTCACAATATGATAACGTTACCGTAACGATATTGACAAAATGAAAACGTTATCGTATATTCGTAATCAGTGAGACGGCGAGCTGGCCCGAAACGACGTGACCCCACGGAAGAGCCGAAGAGGCGCGGATGGATCAACCATCCCAGGGGGAGCGAGAAAATGAGGACCTCCAGCAGCCCGAGAGAAACCGGCGAAGACCGGTAGCGACGCTGTGGGCCAACGCCCGCCGCCACCAGATGGCAAGCGCTCTCAGGCTCACGCCACACACACTCGCCTGCCCGCATGCCCGGACGCTGACCGTCCGATACCCCGCCACTCGTGACTGCACCCGTCCACCGACCACCGAGGACGCCAACCGATGCCCACGCACTCGCCTAGCCTGCCGCCTGCCGCCGACGGCGCATCCCACACTCACGGAGACTGCGCTCTGCACTGCCCGGCTGCCGCCCACCAGCGGACCCACGGCCCACTAAACCCATCAAACCCCCGAAGCTCCCGCTTCCACCTCCGCCTCCACTCCTTCCGCCTCCACCTCCACTCCTTCCGCCTCCACTCCCACGCCTTCCATCGCGAAACCTAGCCCCGGCGCAAGCCCGGGCGATGGTCTGGCGGCCTGACCAGCCGCCACTGACGAGCACCGGTCCGGCGTGCGAGCGCCGCCACTGCCAACCACCATCCACAACACCATCCAGGAACCGACCATGACCCCGACCGCCAGCAACGTCCACGTCCTCGACACCGCCAGCAACCGCCGCCGCACACCGGCTCCATCGGCGGTGCCGTCAGCCCCAGCCTTCACGGTCGAGCTGGCCGAGGCGGCGATGGACCAGGCCCTGCAGCGCCTGGAGCGCACCCTCGCCGCCATGAAACGCGGCCCCTACCGCCGCATCGGCATGGGCCCGCGCCCGCGCTGATACCGACACCAACCTTGTGCAACCCGGCCCGATGCTACAGCATCGGGCCTCAACCCAGGACCCCCACCAATGACCACC
>JBEGTN010000132.1:0-6073 GCA_041179405.1 Verrucomicrobiota bacterium | reverse complement strand
GCTCCACGGCCGTGCCGGCGGCGGGAGTGGATGCGGATGAGTCCAGGCACCACTCCCAGACGTTGCCGTGCATATCGCGGAAGCCCCAGGCGTTGGCCGGGAAGCCGCCGACGGGCAAGGGGGCGCCGACCGCGCGGGAGGGTGCGGCTCCGCCATAAGGAAAGGCGGAGTTGAAGTTGGCTTGGGTGGAGTCGATGCGATCACCGTAGGCGAAGGGGGTCTTGGTGCCGGCCCGGCAGGCGTATTCCCACTGGGCCTCGGTGGGGAGGGTGTAGCGGTGCTCCTGGGGCAGGCGGTTGGCGGCGGTTTCGCGGGCGTTGAGATGCTCGGCGAAAGCGAGCACCTCGGCGTAGGTGACGTCGGTCTTGGGAAGATCGGGTTCCTTGGGCTCGGGGCGGTTCTCCATGACGAGGCTCCATTGGCCGCGGGTGATTTCATTTTGGCCGAGCCAGTAGGGCGAGGTGATGGTCGTGCGCATGGCGGTGCCTTCAGAGGGATCGCGACCGGCTTCGTTGACCTGGGGGCCGATATCAAATTCGCCCGTGGCGACGGGAAGCATGGCTAGGCCGAGTCCGGGTATGGTCCAGGTCTGTCCGGTCGAGGGGCCGCGTTGCACCTCAAGCGGGATGGACAGGGGCAGCTCCTTGTTGGGGGCGATTTGAATGCGGCGCTCGGCGGGGACATGGCCGGCAAGAACGCAACGCACCAGGTATTCGCCTGCTGGTAGCGATACTTTGGCGGGTGCCACGACGGGCGCGATTTTCAAGGCGGGGGCATCGGCTGCGGGCGGTGCGGTGGCTTTTATGGTGATGCTTGCGCCGGTCGGAGTGGTGTTGATGGCGAGCGTGCCTGGCTTGGTCGGGAGCAACACTTCCACCTCGGTGACGCTTTCGGTGCGGACGGTGGCATTGCCCTGCCAGGAGGCATAGTCAGGATGGGAGACAGCTATCTTGTGCTCGCCCGGGGCGAGGTCGTGCAACTCGCCCGCCTCGATGGGCACGGCTTTGCCATCCACCTCGGCAGTGAGGGCGGGGCCGCGGGCCTCGATCGGTTTAATTTGGAGCCGCACGGTGCCTGGATCAGGAAGGAAGGCGGGCAGGGTGAGAGTGTGGGTCTCGCTAGGTTTGAGAGTAATCTTGGTCGCTTGGCTGCGATGGCCGCGCAGGGTGGCCTCAAGAGCGAGCGGAACCTCGCTGGGCAGTCGGGTGAGACTTGCGGGGCTGGTGACCGGGGACTGGCCTTGCATCGTGATTTCGGCGCCCGGTGGGTCGGTGACGATGTTCAAAGTGGCGGGCAAAGTGGTCTGGCTGCCGGTGACGAGTGCGGCTTTGCCGACCGTAAGATTGATGCCGGGCATGTTTGCCGGTTCGCAGTCCGGGTGGCGCAGACCAAGCTCGTAGTTGCCGGGGGCGAGTTTGCGGCTGGCGAGTAACTTGCCCTCCGCAGGCACGATGCCGAGGATGAAGAGTTTGCCGTCGGCCGCTTTGGCGGTGACTTCGGTGCCGGGTCTAGCCTGGAGTTCTAAGAGAGTATCTGGACGGAAGGGCAGGGCGTCGATCAAGCCCGTAAACCAAGCTGTCGCGCCGAGCGCGATGACGGCCAGGATTATAATCGGCCAGAGCCAAGAGGATTTGCGTTTAGGGGAGGTATTCGCAGGCAGCGGTTTTGGCTCCCGGGTGGTGGCGGCTACCTCCGGTCGCACCACCAGCGTGGGCGGCTCATCGAAGGGGGCTATCTTTTTATCCTCAAAAGGCGAGCTGGTGCGGGCGGGCGGGGGCGGTTGGTCCTCCAGGCCGCGCAATAATTTAATCACCGAGACGGGGCGGTCGGGCACATCCTTGGCCAGGCAGGCGGCGATGGTTTTTTCCCAACGTTCCGGGATGGGCGGCATGTCGTTGGCGGCCGCGCCGATCAACTCGGCGCGACGTTGCTGCATGGTTGGGGGGACCTTGCTTTGGACTTGGGCGACGAGGTTGCCGGTGTGAAAAGGGGGTTTGCTGGTGAGCAGCTCGTAGATCGTGGCGCCGAGTGCGTAAATATCGTCGGCCACGCAGGGCTTTTCCCCCATCATTTGCTGGGGGCTCATGTAGGGCGGCGATCCGCTCGATCCGGCCTCGCGGCGCGAGATACGGGTGGCGGTGTCGGAGAGGGTGGCGGAGATGCCGAAATCGGCGATTTTGACTTCCCCGTCCGTGCTGATCAGCAGGTTGGCCGGCTTGAGGTCGCGATGAACGACCTTGGCGCGGTTGTGCGCGTAGTCCAGCGCTTCAACAATCTGGCGGACCACCGGGATAACGGCTTCCGGCATAAGCACCGCGCCGGGCTGTTCGAGGCGGCGTTTGGAGAGGGTGGCGCCTTCCACGTATTCCATGGAAATGGCGGCGCGTTCACCGTCTTCGATGAAACCGTGGATGCGGACGATGTTGGGGTGTGTTAGCTTGAGGCTGCGTTGGGTCTCGTGTTTGAGATCGTGGATAGCCGCTGCATCGTGGATGACCGCTTCGGGCAGGAACTTCAGGGCTACGTCGTCCTTGAGGCTTTCGTCGCGAGCGAGCCAGACCACTCCCATGCCGCCTCGGCCAAGGACTCGCACCAGGGTATAGCGCTGGCCCAGCACCCTCTGGCCGATGGCCAGGGCACGGAGTGTTGCATCAGGATCGAACGTTTCGGGCGGCATTCAGTTTTTTCAATCAATCATTGGGCGTTTGGCCATAGCAAGAACCAAGCCGTGGCAGAGTATCGGCAAAGCTGCCTGCCTGCTTTATTTCACAGTGTGCGGGGGGAGAAAAGTCGTTTCTTTATAAATTGCTTAACGATGTGCGTCGGATGAAGCCGTCCCGTATGCCGATGCCTCCGTTTCGGATGGCGGGGAATGCGGTGTATGAGCTTACGCGGCTGGATGGGAAAAAACTCAATGCGGGTAAAAGACGTTTTTTATCGCAGGCGCGTATTGCCATGGAGAGAACCGTTGGGAACATTCTCTTGTTCCCCTCCCTTCCATGCATCTTTTAGCCCACGGACTTAGTGACATCGGCTTGAAGCGATCCGGCAATGAAGATGCATTTTTATTAGTGCCGCTGGACGAGCTCACACCCGATCCTCTGCCCGAACAAGTGACCTATGTCGGTGAAGTGCCCGCAGCGGGGATCTTGTTGATAGTAAGCGACGGTATCGGAGGGTGTAATGCAGGCGAAGTTGCCAGTGCTTTGGCGATAGCCACATTGCATTCACTTTTGCGATCAGCGGGCGAGAGCCCGGATCTGCCGGCGGCATTTCTCGATGCCATAAAGTCCACTGATCTGGCGGTGCGCGAGGCGGCCCAACTTTCACCGGACAGGACCGGAATGGGGGCCACGCTGACCGCGCTCTGGCTTCGGCCCGAGGGGGCTTGGCTCGGTCAGGTCGGCGATTCGCGGCTTTACCGATTGCGCGGCGATGAGTTGAGGCAGCTCTCCCCGGAGCACTCTCCTGTTGGTCGTATGCGGCTCAGCGGCGAACTCACCGAGGACCAGGCGCGTCGTCATCGTTTCAAAAACGTGATCGACCAGTCACTGGGCGGCGATCCGGTTACATTCCTGCCGGAGGTGCTTCCGGTTGATCTCGTTGCGGGTGATATTTTGCTGATGTGCTCCGATGGCCTGACCGACGGATTGGCCGACGCAGAGCTTCGACCTTCGCTGCTTGGCGCGTTGGATTCGAGTCTTTCCCCTGCCGAGGCCGCCTTCGCTTTGATCGAGGCTGCGAAACTTGGTTCGGGCCGGGATAACATCACGGCGGTTATCGGCCGCATCGTTTGATTAATCGTGACACGGGTTGGTCCGTGTAAGGGAAGGCGGGCTGCACGCCGTCGCAGACTGGTGCAGGACTCCACCTAGGTGGGTTGCGGCCAACGCGGATTCGGGCTACTATCGCTTTGCATGAAACTCCCTGCACAACCTGGTTCGACGCTTTATGACTCGGAAGTGTTTCGCATGGCCTGCCGTCAGTTCGATCTCGCGGCGGACCTCATATCGCTTGCGCCGGATTTACGCGAGCGCACCAAACTCCCCAAGCGTTGCCTCACCGTCACGGTGCCGGTGAAACATGATGACGGCACCGTGCGCGTTTATGAAGGCTACCGCGTGCAACATCACCTTTCCCTGGGTCCGACCAAGGGCGGAATCCGGTTTCATCCGAGTGTGAACATCGGCGAAGTCGCGGCGCTGGCGATGTGGATGAGTTGGAAATGCGCACTTGCCGGACTTCCCTACGGCGGGGCCAAAGGGGGTGTCGCGGTCGATCCAGGCAAACTTTCCCGGCGCGAATTGGAAGGACTCTCCCGACGCTATATGCAAGAGATGATACCTTTTGTCGGACCCAACATAGACGTCGCCGCGCCTGATATGGGGACCAACGAGCAGGTCATGGCCTGGATGATGGACACTTATTCCATACAGGTGGGCAACTCCGTGCCCGCAGTGGTGACGGGCAAGCCCATTTCGGTCGGCGGCTCGGAAGGCCGTCGCGAGGCGACCGGGCGCGGCGTGGCGCATTTAGTGCGGCGCCAGTTGGAAGCCATGGGCATCGATCCGCGCGAATCCACCGTGGTGATACAGGGTTTTGGCAATGTCGGCGCGGAGGCGGCGCTCGCGTTCAGCGAACACGGCCTGCGTATCGTGGCGATCAGCGATGTGTCAGGCGGTTTCTATAATCCACGAGGCATCGACTTGAATTCCGCGTGCTCTCACGTGGCGGCCCATCGCGGGCTCGCGGGTTGGAACGGAGGCGAGGCAGTGAGCAACGAGGAGTTGCTGGAACTTCCCTGCACGGTGCTGGTGCCGGCGGCTATGGAACGGGTGATAACGCCGGCAAATGCGGGTAAACTGCGTTGCCGGGTGCTGGCCGAGGCGGCCAACGGACCCACGACCAACGAGGCCGACCTCATTCTGGAGGCGCGTGGTGATGTGGAGATCATACCCGATATCCTCTGCAATATCGGCGGCGTGGTTGTTTCCTATTTCGAGTGGGTGCAGGATTTGCAGAGCCTCTTTTGGACGCGTGATGAAGTGCTTGCGAAACTGGCCGTGATCCTCGATCGCACGCGCGAATCCGTGGAAAAGCAGCGCAGGCGTCTTGGCTGCACTCGCCGGCTCGCCGCTCTCACCCTCGGCATCGGTCGCGTGGCCGAAGCGAAGGCGGCTCGCGGATTATTCCCTTAAACTGCGTTGTCCAGTCAGTGTAGCGGGACTCAAGCCACGCCAAGATTGCAGGCATTCTACCCGGCGATACCAAGCTGCTTAATGTTCAGTGTATGACTTACCACAAAATGACTCAAACCCGGCTCCGCTACGGGAAGTAACGGAACCGGGTTTGGCGGTGATAACCCTGCTCGTGGGTGATCGAGAGGCGGGTTAATCCTTTTTTTGCTTTTTAGGGCGGAACTCTTTGTGGCCGGCTTCTTCCTGAAGGCGCAGTTCCTCGATGATCTTGACCGCCTGCTCGTTTTTGCCGACCTTTAAAGCGGCAGCTAGCTCGTCGGTGGTGGCAAGCAACTCTTTCATTTTATCCGCGTAAGAAGTTTTGGCCGCAGCTTGTGCTTCGGCGGGGAGTTTTGAGATTTTATCCGGTAGATACTTCGCGGATTCAACAACGGTGGCGCGCATCTTGGCGACAAGCGCGAGCGAGGCTTCGTTCTGGGCGGGATCGGCGACTTGACGCCGCAGCTTGCGGAAGGCGCCGTTCATTTTTTCCATCGAGTCACCCAGCTCTGAAGATTTATCCTGCTTTCCGCCGGACTCATCGGCTTGGGTCATAGCGGGGGCGAAGAAAAATAGGAGCAAGGCGAGATGGGGTAGCTGTATTTTCATGGTTATAGGGAAGGTCGCAGTGTCGGCTTCAGTCCGCAGCCGGGCAAGTTGTTAAATAGAGTGCATGGAGTCAGGCGCGGGGCTTGTTTCCGGCGTGTTCGGAGGCCTGATACCAGAGGTAAAACGCGCGAATGAGGGCGAGGAAACTCATGAACATACCGCCGAGTTTCATGGTGGCGGCGCCGAGCAGCTGATCCTGCGCCGCGGATACCCCGTCGAAGAGCCTC
>JBEGTN010000131.1:0-2724 GCA_041179405.1 Verrucomicrobiota bacterium | reverse complement strand
GCCAGCTTATTTCGGTTTATTCCAAACTCAGTTTACTCGCGCAAAAAAGCCGCGTCCAGAAAGGGACGCGGCTTGGGGTGAGGTGGGACGCAGCGATGAGGCTGGTGTTACCGGGTGGCGTGGGCCGCAGGCGCGACCGGAGCGGGGGCGGCTGGCGTGGCGGCGGGGGCGGCTGGCGTGACGGGCGCGGCGGGTTTTTTGCTGGCGCTGGCGAACTGGCCGAGGCGGACGCTTTGGGCGATGAACTTGTAGGGGATGTTCATCGTCATGGTGGCTTCGGCTTGGGCGGCGGTGACACTGGCGGTGAGCGGCTGGGCTTCGGAGTAGCCTTGTTTGATGCTGGCGAGCTGGGCCTTCACGTCGCCGTCGGCGAGGTCGAGCGGGAGGTTGGCGGCGACCATGTCCACGATCTTCTCGCCATGCACCGCGATGGAGGCGATCTCGTGGTCGTGGAGAGCGAGGGTGACGGGGTTGGCCACCGGTTTGCCGGTGGCGATGGCGGGGAGCTTGGCGCGCAGGGCGGCCTCGTTGGTCGAGTAGATCAGGAGGTGGTTCACGACGCCAAAATACTGGGTGGTCGTCGTGGTCTGGGGCTTGCCCGCGATCTGGGCTTCGGCGGTGCTGACGACGGCACCGAACTTGTGGCCGTCGATAGTGAGGGCTTTTTCTTTCAGCTCCTGGGTCATCTTGAGGGCGGGCTTATTCGGGGTCATGGCGGAGGACGCAGCGAGCAGGGCGTTGGTCACCTTGCTGGAGAGCTCGATGGTGTTTTTGTAGAAGCCGAGCACCTCGGACTCGGTGAATTGACCGGTTTGCACGCCGAGCATGTCGATCTCGGGCGGGGCGCCGTCTTTCTTCGGCATGGTCATGTTCATGGTCAGGACCGCGCCGCCGTCGCTTTGTTTGGCGTAGGTGTTGAAGCTGGTTTTGGCGAGTTTGAGGGGCTCGGCGACGGTGGGGTAGTCCACGGCGATGAGGGCATCGAGGAGGGGATTAACGAACTCGAGCTGGGCGGTCATGTTTTGCCGGGCGATCACGCTGATGAGGCTGTCGGAGGGCACGGATTTGGCGATGGCCGGGGTGGGGCCGGGGCCGTAACGTAGCAGGGTGCCGGTGGCGCTGTCGGGAGGAACTGGCCGGAGTAGGTGATGGTGACACCCTGGTCGTTGAGGTCGAGCGAGCCTCCCACGGAGTGGAGCTGCGCCAAGTAGCTCCAGAGCACGTCGGCGTAGGCGGCGAAGGCCTTTTGCTCGTCGGCGGGGCGGGTGGAGAGCTTGCCCAGAAGTTCAGGCAGGATTAACTCTTTGGCTTTGGCGAGAAGCTCGGGGCTGCTGCGTCCCCAGGCGACCAGTTCGGCGGTTTGCGGACGGTCGAGGCGGGCGGTGATGGTGGCGAAATGCGTGATCTTGGCGAAGGCGGCGGGGTCTTTCGCGATCCAGGTCCAGTCGTCGTGCTTTTGCAGGGTGAGGCCGGCTTGGATAAGGGCGGTCCAGATTTTGCCGCCCTCCTTGAGTTTGGCGAAGCCAACGAAGGCGGGCTTGCCGGCGGTGATGTCCTCGGGGGTGAGTTTGAGCATGGCCACGCCGATGTTGGTGTCGGCGGCGAGCTCGGAGAACTCGGGATAGCCGTAGGCCGTGAGTTGAGGGAGGACCATGCGCAACATGCCGGCCTCGGGGACGGCGGCCATGAGTTTGTCGAGGTCGGCGAGGATGAGCTTGGGGTGGCGCAAGGAGTAGATAGCTTGCACGTCCTCGATCTCGGTGAGCTGGGCGGTGAAGGGCGCGGCGCCAGTCTGGGCGGTGCAGCGGGTGGCGGGGCAAAACGCGCCGACGAGGGAGAGGGCGGCGGTGCCGGCGAGGAGGGAGCGAGGCAGGGTGATCATAGGTGTGGGAGGGCGGGGGTGGAGGGAGAGGGAATGGCTACTGTGCATATTAAGTATGCACAGTAGGTCAATCAAAAATTCGCGCCGGTGGTGATAAGATTTTTGGGGGAGTGTGGTCGGGACACGGCGCGGGGGTGGGCGAGCGAGGACGGTGGAGTGCGAACCTGGGGTGACGGGTAACAAAAAACCCGCGAGGGTGGCTCGCGGGTTTGACGGAATCGAAGGGTGGGCCGGCGCGGGACTTACTCGGCGTCGCCGCCGCCGGTGACGACCGCGCCGCCGGTGACGGTGACCTTTTCCTTGATCGCGGCGGTGAGCTTGGCGGCGAGCTCGGGTTTCTCGGCGATGGCCTGCTTGGCAGCGTCGCGACCTTGGCCGACGAGGGCGCCTTCGAAGGAGATCCAGGCACCCTTCTTTTCGAGGATCTTGTGCTCGATGCCGAGATCGACGAGGGAGCCGGTCTTGGAGATGCCCTCGTCATACATGATGTCGAATTCGCACTCGGTGAAGGGCGGGGCGATCTTGTTTTTGACCACCTTGATCTTGGTGCGGTTGCCGATGATTTTGCCGTCGGGGGTCTTGAGCTGGTCCTTGCGGCGGATGTCGATGCGGATGGTGGAGAAAAACTTCAGGGCGCGGCCGCCGGAGGTGGTCTCGGGGCTGCCGAACATGACGCCGATCTTCTCGCGAATCTGGTTCGTGAAAATGCAGATGCACTTGGTCTTGCTGACGACGGCGGTGAGGCGGCGCATGGCCTGGGACATGAGGCGGGCCTGGCTGCCCATGGTCATGTCGCCCATCTGGCCGTCGAGCTCGGCCTTGGTGATGAGGGCGGCGACGGA
>JBEGTN010000130.1:0-13774 GCA_041179405.1 Verrucomicrobiota bacterium | reverse complement strand
CCTGAGCGCCACCGGTCTCTTCGCCGACCTCACCGACCTCTCCCCGGCCCCCGGCCTCCTGCCCTACGAGCCCAACCTCACCTTCTGGAGCGACTACGCGGTCAAGCGCCGCTGGTTCACCATCCCCAACTCCGGCCAGATGACCTGGCAGCGCGACGCCAACTGGACCTACCCCGCCGGCACGCTCCTGGTGAAACACTTCGACCTCGAACTTACTCGCGGCAACCCCGCCACCAAACGCCGCATCGAGACCCGCGTGCTGGTCAAGGGCGACGCCGGCTTCTACGGCGTCAGCTACCGCTGGAACGACGCCCAGACCGAGGCCACCCTCGTGCCCGACGAGGGCGCCGAGTTCGACCTCTCCATTACCGAAAACGGCACGCCCCGCACCCAACACTGGGCCATCCCCGGTCGCACCAGTTGCCTCACCTGCCACACCCCGCAATCCGGCGGTCCGCTCTCCTTCAACACCCGCCAGCTCAACCGCGACAACGTGATCTTCGGCTACTCCGGCAACCAGCTCTCCACCCTCGCCACCGCCGGCTACTTCGCCAACGCCGTCGCCGCCCCCACCACCCTCCCTCGCCACCTCCGCCCCGAGGAGACGCTCTACTCCGCCGAGGCCCGCGCCCGCTCCTACCTCGCGGTCAACTGCTCCTACTGCCACCGGGCCGACGGCACTGTCTCCGGCGCCTTCTGGGACGGCCGCCCCCAGCTCACCCTCGCCCAGACCAACCTCATCAACGGCCCCGTCACCAACAACGGCGGCAACCCCGCCAACCACCCCATCGTCCCCGGCGACCTCGCCCACTCCATCGTCTACAACCGCGTCGCGGTGCAAAACGGCTTCACCCGTATGCCTCCGCTCGCCACCTCCGAGCTCGACCCCGCCGGCATCGCCCTCCTCGCCGAGTGGATCGCCGCCCTCGGCGCCCGCTCCGACTACGCCGCCTGGCGTCTCGCCACCTTCGGCAGCGCCACCTCACCCGACGGCGCCGAGACCGCCGACCCCGACGGCGACGGCCAGGACAACCGCGCCGAGTTCATCTCTTTCACCAACCCCCTCGACTCCACCAGCGCCCTGCGCGTCACCCTCACGCCCGCGCCCTCCGGCACCGCCATCGACGTATCCTTCGTCCTGCCCCCGGACCGTCTCTGGTCGGTCGAGACCTCCAACGACCTCGCCACCTGGGCGCCCTGGGCCGTGCCCGGCATCGACGGCCTCCCCCGCTCCGCGGCCTCCGTCATCACGCTCACCGCCACCGCGCCCACCTCTGAATCTCCGCGCTACTTCTTCCGGCTTCTGCTCTCCGAACCCTGAGCGCCCCCTCCGCATCGTCGCGAAGCCGGGCGATACCATAGCACAAACGAACAGGATTATCGGCGGACACTGAAATGTTTTGTCTTATTGACTTATAGTCCTGCACTAGAGACTGTATCCTATTTATGGATACTACTTAATTTTCTTAAAGTTATATTTATGAACGTATAATAAATGTAGTTTAATTTAATTACGCGAAAGCATTCCCTGGCGCCGTCGATGCAAAATCAATTGCCGTCGAGGACAGCATGGTCACGACTTATACCCCTCATAACCCCGCCTGCCCTTCGTCAGAAGTAGCCCGCCTCCGCTACTTCGGCATCGTCAACCCCACCCCCCCTTTAAGCCCCGATAATCTCGCGTCGGGCGAAGCGTCCCCTGTTCCGCCCGCAAAGCGACCCGCCGTCCGTCGTCCACTTATTTTCTACCATGAACCCCACCACAAGCACCCCCGGCGCTCGCGCCCATCGGCGTCCCGCCTCCCCCTCCAGCCGTAAATCCGGCATCCTCCGCTCCTCCTCCGCCCGCTTGGCCGCCGCACTGCTCGGCCTCGCCGGCCTCGCCTCTTCCGCCTACGCCGACGCCACCTGGACGGGCGGCACCAGCCCGGACTGGAACACCATCGCCAACTGGAGCAGCACTCCCTCCACCCCTGCGGGCAACTTCTTCATCAACACCGCCACGGGCAACTTCCCCGTCCTCTCCGCCGCCCCCGCCTTCGGCCCCGTGGACTTGTTCATCGGCAACGGCGCCGGCAACACCGGCCGCCTCGACCAGACCACCGGCTCGCTCGCCCTGGCCAACACCAGCACCAACGGCAACTGGTGCTTCGTCGGTGCCAACACCGGCACCGGCACCTACAACCTCACCGGCGACGCCAGCCTCACCGTCGGCAAACTCTGGGTCGGCGGCTTCGTTTACGGCGAAAACGGCAACGGCACCCTCACCATCAACACCACCGGCGCCGTCACCGCCAACTCCACCGACGACTTCAGCGGCTGGGGCCAATATCCCCTCTCCGTCTCCATCGGCTGGGGCACCTATCCCAGCGGCACCGGCACCGGCATCCTGAATCTCGTCAACGGCACCCTCAACGCCAACGGCCTCGGCATGTTTGTCGGCGCCTGGGGCAGCCACGGCACCGTCAACCAGACCGGCGGCATCATCAACACCGCCGACCTGACCATCGTCAGATGGTTCGGCAACGGCGTGGTCACCGTCGCCAACGGCGCCATCAACACCACCGGCGGCGTCCGCCTCTCCAACTCCGGCAACGGCGGCGACACCGCCAACGCCATCCTCAACGTGAACGCCGGCGGCATCGTCAGCACCGGCGGCGACGTCGTCGTCGCGGTCGGCGGCAACAACGCCTCTACCGGCGCGGTCACCGTCGCCACCGGCGGCACCCTCAACGTCGGCAACACCGTCAAGCGCGCCCTCATCGTCAACCAGTATGACTTGATCCGCGGCGACCTCACCGTCTCCGGCACCATCAACCTCAACGCCAACACCGACCTCCTCTTTAGCGGCAGCAACGGCACCGGTCCCGGCACCGTCACCCTCAACGCCGGCACCATCGCCGCCTGGAGCGGCTTCCAGACCGGCGGCCCGGCCACCTCCGTCCTCGACCTCAATCGCGGCGGCGGCGGCACCGCCGTCAACACCTTCAACCTCAACGGCGGCACCCTCGCCATCGGCCAGATCATCAGCACGATCACCACCGGCACCCGCGTGTTCAACTTCAACGGCGGCACCCTCAAGGCCTCCGCCTCCAACGCAGCCTTCTTCGCCGCCACCGCCGCCAGCGCCGCCAACGTGCTCGCCAGCGGAGCGCTCATCGACTCCAACGGCTTCGACCTCACCATCGCCAAAGCCCTCACCGGCTCCACCGGTGGCCTGACCAAGCTCGGCGCCGGCACCCTCACCCTCTCCGGCGTCAACACCTACTCCGGCAACACCACCGTCTCGGCCGGCGCGCTCGCCCTCGCCGACAACGCCTCGCTCAAGTTCGTCGTCGGCGCCGCCGGCGTGAACACCAAGATCACCGGCACTGGCGCCTTCAACGCCGCCGGCGACTTCGACATCGACGTCACCGGCGCCGGCACGACCTTCGGCACCTCCTGGCAGCTCGTGGACATCGCCGCCCTCACCGAGACCTTCGGCGCCACCTTCTCCGTCACCGGCTTCACCGCCAACGGCGCCAACTGGGTCAAGCCCGCCAACGGCACCTTCTACGAGTTCAGCCCCGCCACCGGCCTGCTCCGCGTGATCGCCGACCCCGGCATCGCCTACTCCCCTCCCACCGTCACCCTCGGCGCTTATAGCGCGAGCTACGTCATCGGCTCCGACGTCACCCTCGGCGTCTCCGCCACCGGCACCGGCACCCTGACCTACCAGTGGTATTACAAGGCCACCGCAGGCGCCACCGCCGTGGCCATCTCCGGCGCCACCTCCGCGAGCTACACCATCCCCGCCGCCACCGCAGGCGCCACCGGCATCTACTCCGTCACCGTCAGCGACCACGCCGCCGAGGCCTCCGGCCAGCCCGCCACCACCACCACCACCGCGTTCCCCAGCATCTCCGTTCTGCCCGGCACCAGCTTCGCCGTGGCCTACTACCGCTTCGAGGAGGGCACCAACGCCGCCGCCATCACCAGCGCCACCGACTCGGTCGGCACCAACGCCCTCTCCGCCCTCGGCGCGCCGCTCTACTCCTCCGCCAGCCTGCCCTACACTTCGATCCCCCGCACCGGCGCAGCCAACACCCTCGGGGCCAACTTCCCCGCCACCGGCAACCAGGGCCTGGTCGCCCCCACCGGCGATACCCTCGCCAACACCCAGTTCACCGACTTCACCATCGAGGCCTTCGTTCGTCCCTCGTCCCTCGACGGCTGGCAAACCATCGTCGGTCGTGACGATGACGCCAACCCCGGCCAGGGTGCCGGCGGTCAGTCTCTCTTCTACCTCTCCAAGGCTGGCGGCGCAGTCGGCACCGGAGTCATTAACGGCTTCCGCATCGAGCTGATCGACCGCAACGGCTCCAACCTCCAGGTAAACAGCACCTTTGTTCCCTCCGTCGGCACCTGGTATCACGTGGCCGCAGTCGGCAACGCCTCCACCGGCATCCTCACCCTCTATGTGAACGGCACCGCCGTCGGCTCCACCCCCGGCTTCACCGGCCTGTTCGTGCCCACCACCGGTTCCGACACCCCCTGGACCGTCGGCCGCGGCGACTTCGCCGCCAACGACGGAGACTTCTTCAGAGGCGACATCGACGAGGTCCGCTTCACTCGCGCCGCCCTCCCCGTCACCCAGCTCCTCAACTCGAACGGCGGAGCCACCGTGGTCAACCCCGCCGCCAGCATCTCCCCCGCCGCGCAGACTATCGCCTCCGGCGCGCCCCTCACCCTCACCGCCACCGGCGCCTCCAACATGGGCGGCACCGTCTCCTACCAATGGTATAAGGACGGCACCCCGCTCGCCTCCCAGACCAGCGCCACCCTTGCGGTCACCGCCACCACCTCCGGCTCCTACTCCGTCCTCGTGACCGACTCCAACAGCGCCACCCTCGGCTTCGCGATCACCAACACCGCCGCCTCCGCCATCCGCGTGCTCACCCTGCCCGCCGCCGGTCGCCGCTCCCTCGCCCTGAACTTCGTGGGCTCCGGCTCCGGCGCTTGGTCCACCGAGCTCGGCGTCCTCGCCGCCAACGCCACCGCCGGTTTCTACTCGACGACCAACTGGAACAACTCCGCCGCCATCACCAACGTCGCCACCCAGACCACCCCGCTCTCCCTCACCGAGAGCACCGGCTCCAACAGCTACGCCACCGCCACCTGGTCCTCGGCCGATACCTGGTCCGCCCGCACCGGCACCGGCACCGTCGCCGCCAAGACCCCCAACGGCATCCTCCTCCACGGCTACATCGAGTCCCGCGACGCCGCCGGCGCCAGCGTCACCGTATCCAATATCCCCTACCCCAGCTACGACGTGTATGTTTACGTCGCGGGCGGCGGCAACGCCAACGTCGGCTCCGTCAGCCTCAACAGCGCCGGCAATCCGACCTACTACTACCGCGTCCTCCAGCACGATAGCTACGCGATCACCCCGGTGCCCACCGTCGGCACCCCCTACGCTCCCTTCGCCATGATCGGCGACGCCGCCGACCGCGCCGGAGCCCTCGCCGCGCCCGCTGCCACCTTCGTGCGCTTCACCGGCGTCTCCGGCTCCGCCCTCACCATCACGGCCAAAGACCAGACCCTCAACGCCAACGCCGGCGGCATCGCCGCCATCCAGATCGTTGATACCACCTCGGCCAGCACGCCCTACCCCCCGACCATCACCGCCTCGCCCGTCTCCGTGCTGCGCGCCGGCGGCGCCTCCGCCAGCCTCTCCGTCTCCGCCGTGAGCAACAACTCCGGCGGCGTGCTCAGCTACGTTTGGCAAAAGGACGGCTCGCCGCTCTCCGGCCAGACCGCCGCCACCCTCTCGCTCTCCGGCCTCTCCGGCGCGCAGACCGGCACCTACACCGTGCTCGTCACCGACACCTCCGGCCTCGGCGCTGCCAGCACCAGCCGCTCCGCCTCGCTTGTCGTCGTGGACGCCACCCGCTCGCTCCTCATCAACGGCGACATCAACACCGCCACCAGCCTCACCCAGGTCGGCAACGGCATCCTCCGCCCCACCGGCACCGACACCACCAACCTCGGCTCCGGCACCACCACCTGGAACGGCGTGCTCGGCGCGGCGGGCGCGGCTACCCGGTCCCTCCCCCTCGAATCCACCGGCCTCTCCATCCCCGGCGTCACCTTCAGCTACGCCGCCGCCGATGGCGTCGAAGACAACACCACCGCCGGCTCCATCTCCACCAGTCCCGCGGTCGCCCTCAGCCGCGACTACCTCTACACCGACAGCCAAAGCGCCCCCCTCACCGCCAGCATCGGCGGCCTCGAGGCCTTCGCCGGTAAAAAGGTAACCCTCCTCGTTTACGCCTACGGCAAGCTCAGCGCGGCCTTCTTTGAGTCGGTCACGTCCGACACCGCCACCGTCACGCTCGCCACCGCCAACAACCACCTGTCCTCCGTTCCCACGCCGACCACGACCTCCGACTTCGGCGGCCGCAATATCGTCGATAACAACCTCGACACCACCGCAGGCGCCTCCGCCGCCTACGTGACCTTCGAGGGCGTCGTCGCCGCCGACGGCACCGTTTCCTGGTCGCTCAGCCCCGATACCGACGGCGGCCGCATTCCCCTCGTGGGCTTCCAGCTCCTGATCACGAACGAGAACATCGCACCCCCCGTCCCCACCGGCCTCGCCGCCACGCTCAATGGCGCGAACGTGAACCTCGCCTGGTCCGCCTCCACCGGCGCTGCCACCTACACCGTCAAGCGCGCGACCGTATCCGGCGGCCCCTACACCACCCTCAGCGCCGGCTCGCTCACCGGGACCAGCTACACCGACTCCGCCGCCACCGCCGCCACGACCTATTACTACGTCGTCGCCGCGGCCAACGCCCTCGCCACCAGCGCCCACTCCACCCAGGCCTCCGTGACCACCGCCTCCGCCTCCAGCCCGCTGCAAACCTGGCGCCTGGGCTACTTCAGCAGCGCCGCCAACACCGGTAACGGCGCCAACACCGCCGACCCCGACGCCGATGGTCTGTCCAACCTGGTCGAATACGCCCTCGGCACCAACCCCACCGCCTCCAACGCCTCCCCGGTCGTCCTCGGCATCGCCACCGGCCAGCTCACCCTGACCTTCAGTCCCGTGGTGGACGCCAGCCTCACCTACGTGATCGAGGCCAGCACCGACCTCACCGCCGCCTGGACCGTGGTCAACACCTACCCGGCCTTTGCCTCGACCAGCCCCGTCACCTACACCGACGCCGCCCTCCTCAGCGCCAATCCCCGCCGCTTCCTGCGGCTCAAGATCACCGCCGCCGAGTAAGACCGCCCCGCGCACCGGGCCGGCCCGGTGCGCGGGATCACTTCATTATCCCTCCCGCATCATCATGAAAACTCGCTCCCGTGGCTTCACCCTCATCGAGCTTCTGACGGTCATCGCGATCATCGGCATCCTCGCCGCCATTCTCATTCCGACCGTCGGCCGCGTGCGCGAGATATCCAAGCGGGCCCGGTGCATCAGCAACGTGCGCCAGCTCGGCCTGGCCCTGATCAATTCGGCCAACCAAGACAAAACCCAAAAGTTCCCCCGCAACGCGACCGACCCCAACGCCACCACCGGCAACCCTCCCGGCAAGTGGGCCTGGGATCTCGACCACGGCCTGGCCAACGAACTGGTCAGCACCGCCGCCCGGCAAATGATGTATTGCCCCTCCTCTCGCATGCTCGACGAAGCCCCCCTCGAGACGATGTTTACCTACCAAGGGAAAAAGATGGCGGTCAGCAGCTATGTCCTGCTCGTGCCGGGCACCCTGCAGATTCAAACCAAGACCGCCGCCTCACCCGCGACCGCGCCCGACTACGTCAACGACCGCCTCCGCGCCGAATACCAAACCGGCACCTACATCGTCCCCGCCAGCCGACGTCCCCTCGTGGTGGACGCCGTCATCTCAATCGGCCTCGATTTCTCCAACGCCGGCGGCGGCCTGCCCGTCAACGTCAGCAACCACATGGCGAGCTCCAATAGCGTCTCCGGCGCGCACGCCGCCTTCGTGGACGGCCATGTCGCTTGGCGCAAATTCGTGATAGGCACCGGTGATCAAATCGTAGATCCCGCCTACTTCAGCGTGAAGACCACCGGCAGCCCGATGTTCTGGTTCTAATTCTAATTCGCTTTCAATCTGAATCCGACTCCGGCGCGTGGCATCCCGCAAGCGGGACCTGTGTTCCGATCAGGGTTTCACCTCTGAGCCCAAAAACGGCAGTAGAACCATTCGACTCAGACATCCTGACCCCACGGGGCAAGTGGAGGTGAGCGAGGAACTGAGATGATCCGGGCTCTCGGGGGCTTGGGGAGGGTAGCGGGAGCATCCTGCTCCCGTGGGAGCTGGAAGCTCCCGCTACTCTGTCGGCGTATGCCGACTCATCCTGATTCCTCGGAGTGAGGATTTCTGAGACTGTCGCTTCGCCCGAAACACGGATGTGCGCGGATACCGGAAAATTGCCAAACAATAGACGCGCACCTGCCGGGTGAATCACGTTGGCTGTGATTTTTTCTGTATCCTGTTTTATCCGTGCTATCCGCGTAATCCGCGGTCGGTTTGAACTGCGGTTTTTAGGCTCAAAGCACCGCCGCGCCATCGCCCGTGCCCATGGGCAGGATGTCGGGCCGCGCGCCGAACTTCGCCGTATACGCCGCCGCCACCGCCTCGGCCTGCTCCGTGCCGAAGCCCGCTCCGGCCAGCGCCATCACCGCGCCGCCAAAACCGCCGCCGGTCAGCCGCGCGCCATACACGCCCTTGGACGCCACCAGCGCGTCCACCAGGAAATCGAGCTCCGGCGTGCTGTTCTCAAAAAGATGCTGCGAGCTGCGATGCGAGGCGGTGAGCAACGCGCCCACCTTGCCGATGTCGCCCGCCTTCAAGGCCTGCACCGCGCCGTCCACGCGGGCGATCTCCTCGACCACGTGCCGCGCCCGCTTGAAGGCCGTCGCCTCCACCCCGGCCTCTGCCGCGCGTAGTTTATCCACGGATACTTCGACCAGCAGTTTCACCCCCAGCGTCTGCGCCGCCGCCATGCACTCGCGATGGCGCGCCGCGTAGAGGCCGTCCACCAGCGCGTGCTTGGTGTGAGTGTTAAAAATCCAGAAGCTTGCCCCCGCCGGCATAGGCACGGTGGCGAAACGCGGCCCCGCGCAATCGATAAACACCAGATGCCCCGCCTTGCCGAAGCCCGACACGCCCTGGTCGAGGATGCCGCAAGGCACGCCGACGAAGTGGTTCTCGGCGTGTTTGCCGATCTTCACCACCGTCTCGCGGTCCGGCGCCTGCCCGGTCGCGCCCAGGAAGGCCAGCGCCGAGGCTAGCTCGATCGCCGCGCTGGACGAGAGCCCCGCGCCGGTCGGCAGATCACTGTCGGCGAAGTAGTCGAACCCCTCGATCACGCTCAACCCGAAGTGCGGCAGCGCCGCCAGCACGCCGAGCGGGTAGTTCGTCCAAGACGCTTCGCCCGTCTGCTTCACCGGAGCGCCGGCGGCGGGCAAAGTGACCGTCTTGCCGGTGTAGCTGCTGTGAAAATTGCGCTTACCATCGGTCCGGCGGGCCAGCGCCACCCCGACTCCGCGGTCGATCGACGCACCGAGCACCGTGCCGCCGTTGTAGTCGGTATGGTTGCCGATGAACTCAATGCGCCCCGGCGCACGGGTGACGATCTCGGGGGAACGACCGAAGACTTTTTGAAACTGGGCGGCGAGGGATGCTTTGTTCATGGCGAATAAGGACTCGTTAAAACGCCAAACTTCAACGCCCGACTAAACCGTGGCGAGCCGGTTTTCGGGCCTAGCTTTTCGGCTCCGGCGGTCTTCCGCCCTCGAAGCCCGGCACCGTCTCGCCGTTGCGCCCCTTTACCAACACCGTGAGCAGGTGCTCCATCGCCCGCACCCGAGTCCAGCCGCGCTCCGCGACGAGTTGGTCGCAGCGTTTCAGCAGCTGGTCGCTCATCGCCGCCGCCTGCGCCGGCGAGGCTCCCATACGTTCGCAGAGGGTGAGTAGTTGCGCGCGTTCAGCCGTGTTCATGACGCGTCCTCCAGCCGCACGCTCCGCCCGGCCTCCGCCTCGAGCGTCAACCCCGCCGCCGCGTCGAGCCCGAGCAGATTCACCATCGCGAGCCCAAGCCAGCCGCCGCGCCCGTCATCCACCGCCGCCCTCACCTCGCCGGAGCGTTTGCGCGTAGCGCCCGCCAGCAAACCCGCCCCAGCCGCCGGCGCCGCACCCGCGCCGCTCACCCGCATCAAGCGCCGCCGCACCTGCCCCATCGCGTGCAACCGCGCCATGACCTCCTGCCCCAGATAACAGCCTTTGTTGAACGAGATCGCGACCGCCTCCAACCCCGCCTCCTGCGGCAAATCCGCCGGCCCAAACTCCCCTGGGATCGCCGGCACTCCCGCCGCCAGCCGCGCCCGCTTCAGCGCACCTTCGGACAGCTCCCCCAGCCCCGCATTCGCCCAACCGGCCACCCCGCCAGCTCCGACCGGTTTCACCCAATCCCACACCCGCGCCGAGCCGCGCCGCCCCGCCAGCAACACCCCGCCGCCCAACTCCACCCACGCACCCTCCTTCGGCGGCTCGATTCCACCGAGCGACTCACGCAACCACGCCTCCGCCCGCTCTCCAGCCAAGGTAACCTGCTCCCAGGCACCCGACGCGCCGAGATCTTCCACGGCCACATCATCCGCGATGATAAAATCCTCCAAACGCGTCTTGAGCCCCGCCCCCTCCGTATGCGCGCTCCACAACCACCACACGCCACCCGCTCCGCGCACGACCAGGCTCTCCCCGATCACCCGACCTTTAAGGGTCAACCACAAGGCCTGGCGCGCCTCACCCGCCATCATTTTGTGCACATCCTGCGTGCATTGCCCCTGCAAAAACGTCGCCGCATCCTCTCCGGTGACCCGCAACCATGCCCGGAGCTGCGTTGCCGCCACCCCTGAAATTTCCAAAAAATCATTCGTTAAGTTGCTTTTTGACATGTTAATAGACCATTATAAGCTAAGAGAATAGAGAAAATATTGACCCCAACCCTCCGCCGTTACTTATTCATCTCATCACTTTTCACTTCTCCTGTGCAAACAGGAGTTTTGGGGTAACTAAGAAAGCAAATGCCCGGTCGCTTAGGGGTAGGCGACCGGGCAACTTATTTTACAGATTCGGCGATACGCCGGAAAAGAACCCGGCACCGCGAAAAAACTCGCCGCCACCACCACTCGCCAAGCCCGCGCTCGCACCTGGTTTCCGTCCTCCGCTTTCTGTCTTCCGTCATTCCATACGTCCGCCGAATGCGGCGCAGGCTTGCCCTCCCGACTGGCGCTCCTTCAACCTGACCGTTTACGCCATGCAAAAGACCTCCGACCTGAATGTCGTCGAGACACGACCCCTGCCGACCCCCGCCCAGCTCCTCGCCGAGCTGCCCAAGACGGAGTCTCAGGCCGACTTCATCACCGCCTCCCGTCGCGAGATCCAAAAAATCATCTTCACCGACGAGCGCCGCTTCCTCCTCGTGATCGGCCCCTGCTCCATCCACGACGTCGAGGGTGGCCGCGACTACGCCCGCCGCCTCGCCGCCCTCGCCGCCGAGGTATCCGACCGCGTCATGATCGTCATGCGCGTCTATTTTGAGAAACCCCGCACCACCGTCGGCTGGAAAGGCCTCGTGATGGACCCGCATCTCGACGGCTCGCACGACATCCCCGCCGGCCTCCGCGCCGGCCGCGCCTTTCTGCGCGAAGTGCTCGACCTCGGCCTGCCCACCGCCACCGAGTTCCTCGACCCCATCACCCCGCAATACATCGCCGACCTCGTGTGCTGGGGTGCCATCGGCGCCCGCACCACCGAGTCGCAGACTCACCGCCAGCTCGCCTCCGGCCTCTCCATGCCCATCGGCTTCAAAAACGGCACCGATGGCGGCCTCACCGTCGCGCTCAACGCCATCAAGGCGGCCGGCCAGCCCCAGACCTTCCTCGGCATCGGCCTCGACGCCACCGCGGCCGCCGTGCGCACCCGCGGCAACCGCGATTGCCACATCGTCCTTCGCGGCGGCTCCAAAGGCCCCAACTTCTCGCCCGCCCACATCGCCGAGACCGAGGCACTGCTCGTTAAAAACAGCCTGCCCGCCTCCATCCTGGTGGACGCCTCGCACGACAACTCCGCCAAGAAGCCGGAAAATCAGCCCGAGGTCCTCCGCGCCCTCACCGCGCAGATTGAGGCCGGCAACACCTCCATCATGGGCGCGATGGTCGAGAGCAACATTCACGCGGGCAACCAAGCCTTCCCCGTGCCCAAGGAGCAGCTCAAATACGGCGTAAGCATCACCGACGGCTGCATCGACTGGCCCACCACCGAAAAGCTAGTCCGCGACCTCCACACCGCCCTCGCCGGCCGCTTTGCGTAAAATCTGCCCCACAAATCACAAACGACGCGTTTACGCCTCTGTCTCAGTCTCCTAACCTTACGCCCTTCCGCCCTCTAAACCTCTTCTTCCACACCATGAGCAACACCCTCCCCCCCATTCGCGTCGCCGTCACCGGCGCCGCCGGCCAGATCGGCTACGCCCTCCTCTTCCGCATCGCCTCCGGCGCGATGTTCGGACCCGACCGCCCCGTCATCCTCCAGCTCATCGAAGCTCCCGTCGAGAAGGCCATGAAGGCCCTTGAGGGCGTCGCCATGGAGCTCGATGACTGCGCCTTCCCCCTCCTCAAGAACATCATCATGACCGACCAGCCCGAGGTCGGCTTCAAGGACGCCAACTGGTCCCTCCTCGTCGGCGCCAAGCCCCGCGGTCCCGGCATGGAGCGCGCCGACCTCCTCAAGGACAATGGCAAGATCTTCATCGGCCAGGGCCAGATCATCGACCGCGTCGCGGCCGACGACGCCCGCGTCGCCGTCGTGGGCAATCCCGCCAACACGAACTGCATGATCGCCGCCTCCCAGGCCAAGCGCCTCACCGCCGACCGCTTCACCGCCATGGTCCGCCTCGACCAAAACCGCGCCCAGACCCAGCTCGCCAAGAAGGCCGGCGTGGATCTCACCGCCGTCAAAGACATCTTCATCTACGGCAACCACAGCCCGACCATGTTCCCGTCCTTCGCCCACGCCACCATCGGCGGCAAACCCGCCATGGACGTCATCTCCGACCACGCCTGGCTCAAGGGTCCCTTCCTCGAGACCGTTGGCAAGCGTGGCGCCGCCATCATCGCCGCCCGTGGCGCCTCCTCCGCCGCCTCCGCCGCCAACGCCCTCACCGACCACGTCCGCGACTTGATGACCCCCGGCAAGATTCACTCCATCGCCGTGAAGTCCGAGGGCCACTACGGCTTCGACGCGAAGGTCTGGGCCGGCATGCCGGTGCGCACCACCACCCCCGGCGCCTACGAGATTATCACCGGCTACGAGATGTGCGACTTCTGCAAAGAGAAGATCGCCATCACCAACAAAGAACTCGTGGACGAACGCGCCTTCGTCGCCGACATGATCAGCGGCTAAGCCTCGCGTTCTTCCACTCCGTTTATCTCAAGCGCCCGCCTTCCCGGCGGGCGTTTTTTTGCGCCTCAACGAAACCGCGCCAGCCGCCCCGCCACGTCCGCTCGCAAGCGCTCGATGTGCGCGAGGGTAAACGTTTCCACGTCCAGCGTCGCGTCCGCCACCAGCGGGGTCAGGTCCATCGCCCAGGTGATGCCGCGCAACCGGTCGGTCGCGTGCGAGGTGTGGAAGGTCGCGTGCGCCAGCCGCCGTCCGAGCGCGGCCAGATCGTAGCGCTTGCCGCCCGCCACCTG
>JBEGTN010000129.1:0-6429 GCA_041179405.1 Verrucomicrobiota bacterium | reverse complement strand
GCCATTATCGCCGATGAACTTGACCGACACGGTCTGCCTGGAGAGCGAGCCCATTGGAGGGCTATTTTATCGTCTCCGTTTCCAGCATCCTAATCTGTCAGCTGGTCTGATAGCATTTATGCCACACCCGTAGTTCGTGGGTGCATTGATCAGAACCGGAGGACTACTTGCGCAAAATGGAGGAGACGCACCGCTTCGACGAAGCCGAATAATGTCTTTAATTCGATACGCTTTTCGCCGCTTCCTTCACTGCACTGATGAAATCACCGAGAGGCACGGGCTTGAGCAGGTAACGGAAAACCGCAGCCTCGTTTACGGCACGCAACATCATTTCCGGTTTCATGTAACCAGTCAGGAGCAAACGGGCCATTCCAGGATATTCCTCGCGGGCTCGAACCAGAAAACTCAGGCCATTTCCGCCCGGCATCATGTGATCTGCCACCACTACTTTGTAGCTTTGAGCGTGCAGCAGAGACTGCGCGTCTTTGACTGAGGTGGCTGTGCTGACCTCAAAGTGAGGCTGCAATGCGGAACGATACATCTCGAGAATAGGGACTTCGTCGTCCACCAGCAGTATGGCGTCTTTGACAGGTGTCGAAACGGTAGGGTTACCTTGAATCATACTTTAGTCACATATCAGCGTTACATAGGTGTGAAGCAATCCGTTAAGAATATTTCTTTCCAAGGCTTGTCCGCCATTGCGCCCAGAGTTTAACTCTGCTTTTTTAGACGATACCTAGTTATGGATGCCGTTTCCTTATCTGTCGCCCTACTCTCCGGTCGACAACTCTCGCCACTTGAAGTTTTTGCCGCTCCTTCTGTTTGGCTAACCCCTAATGATGCGGGAAACACTCCGCTTCATTTGGCGGCACGGCATGCGAGACTGGATCTGGTGCCAGAGGAATTATTCGCCCCCGGACCCTTCCAGTTGCACAACCTTGCAGGCTACACGCCCCTTCACCATGCTTTCATGGTCAGCCAATCACCTGATTTGCTGCCACCTCGTTTGCTGATGCATGATTTGCTCAAGCAAACCAGCAATGCGGGCTTTTCAGTTTACCACGTAGCTGCCGCCCATGGCCACCTTGGTTTACTCTCAAACTCCATACTTACGGCTGAACTCCTTACCATTCGCACCCACTTGGGGAACAATTTCCTCCATGAGGCAGCGGAAGCCGGACACCTCGCGGAAGTTCCCCCGGTGTTCTTTAACAAAGCGGCCTTTGCGTTGACCAATCTCGCCGGCGAGACACCCCTCCACACCGCCGCGCTTAACGGTTATCTAAACCAAGTGCCGCGTGCCTTGCTCACGACCGAGACATTGACTGCATGCACTACTCTGGGTGACACCGTCATTCACGCCGCCGCCGCCGAGGGTTATCTCGATCAAATACCCGCTGAATTGTTCACTTCCGCGCTTTTGGCCCGGAAGAATCAATCCGGATTTACTCCGGTGGATGTGGCCAAGTTGAAAAAGCATTTGAATCAAATACCGGCTCACCTTCGTCCTACAGAGGCGGTGCCAGTAAAAAGCCATACTCACCATGGCTTTCCCGGCACCAGCAGCACTCCGCCCATATAATCTGGCTACCCGGGTTGTTTCCGCCTGTTTGACTGACCTTCAGTTATTCCAGGCTGCGATTCCACTGGAACCGCTCTAACAGGGCACTGAACCCGCCGTGCATGGGGGCTGTGGTCCGTGTCATCCGCACGCTTATGTGCCCCCGATGCCTTCATTTGGCTTCCCTCCTTTCGCCGACCCGCTTTGCATGTTTTTTTCTTCCACATGAGCAACACAACCATCACCAGCATCACCGCCCGCGAAATCATTGATTCCCGTGGCAATCCAACTGTCGAGGTCGACGTCATCCTCGCCGACGGTTCTCTTGGTCGCGCCGCCGTTCCCTCCGGCGCCTCCACCGGCGAGCACGAGGCCCATGAGCTGCGTGACGCAGATGTATCAGTAAAACAACTACCGAAGGGCGTGAACGGAAAGACCCGCTTCCTCGGCAAGGGCGTGCTCGGTGCCGTCGGCAACGTGAAGCAGGTCATCGCCCCGGTCCTCGTCGGCCATGATGCCCTCGATCAGGTCTACATCGACCAGCTCATGATCAAGCTCGATGGCACCAAGACCAAGTCGAAGCTCGGTGCCAACGCCATCCTCGGTGTCTCGCTCGCCACCGCCCACGCCGCCGCCAACGCTCTCGGCCAGCCCCTCTACAAATACCTCGGCGGCCCGAACGCGAAGGTCCTCCCCGTCCCCATGATGAACATCATGAACGGCGGCGCGCACTCCGATGCCCCCATCGATTTCCAAGAGTTCATGATCCGTCCGATCAACTTCGACACCTTCTCTGAAGCCCTCCGCGCCGGCGCCGAGGTGTTCCATAACCTCAAGAAAGTTCTCAAGGCCAAGGGTCTCGCCACCGCCGTCGGCGACGAGGGCGGCTTCGCCCCCAAGCTCGCCTCCACCACCGACGCACTCGACGCCATCGCCGAGGCCGTGAAGGGCGCCGGCTACAAGCTCGGCAAGGACATCACCCTTGCCCTCGATGTCGCCGCCTCCGAGTTCTACGACAAGAAGACGGGCAAATACGTCTTCAAGAAGTCCTCCGGTCAGCAGTTCACCGGCGACGAGTTCGTTTCCTATTACAAGGAACTCTGCGCCAAATACCCGATCGACTCCATCGAGGACGGTTGCGCCGAGAACGACTGGGCCACTTGGAAGAAACTTACCAACGCCCTCGGCGACAAGATCCAGCTCGTCGGCGACGATCTTTTCGTGACCAACGTCGAGTTCCTCAGGAAGGGCATCGAGACCGGCACCGCCAACTCGATCCTCGTCAAGGTCAATCAAATCGGCTCCCTCACCGAGACGCTCGACGCCATCGAGCTAGCCCATAAGAACAAATATACTGCCGTCATCTCCCATCGTTCAGGCGAGACCGAGGACGTCACCATCGCCGATATCGCCGTCGCGACCAACGCAGGTCAGATCAAGACCGGCTCCGCCTCCCGCACTGACCGCGTGGCGAAATACAACCAGCTCCTGCGTATCGAGGAAGAGCTCGGCTCAACCGGTATTTACGCCGGCCGACTCTAAGTAAACTCAACCGTTAGCCATCTGGCCTGCAAACGAAAGGACTCCCTAACCGGAGTCCTTTTTTTGCGCTATCAGGTTGCTTCGTATCTTTGGTTGTTCTCCCTCATCACTCGTGTTCTCATTAACACGACATACACCCGACAAGACCTTGACCGCTAAAATCGGCAAAGGTGCGTCTGCTTCCGACGATTTAAATCCAACCTTGGTTTCCATAGATCAATTCGTCGCAGATCTTGTTGGAGGAACTGCAGAGTTGGGCATGCCGCCCATAAACGGTGCCTTGTGTGTTTTAGCTCGGGCCACAGGGGCGACGCATGTGTTTGTGCTTCAGAAATCCGGAACACTTCAATCCCCTTACGAAATCGTTGCCACGACCGGGAGCTTTGCCGCCAATGCCGATTCGGTTTTGCAGCAACTCGGGGCGGCGATCGAGGAATCGACCCGGCCGGGAACGACACTTATCTGCGATCTAGCAGCTCAACAGTCGAAGTCTCTGGCGGCGGTCTGCAAATCCATCGCCGCGCCAAAGTCCGTATCGACCGTCTTCGCTCAAAGACTGTCCGGCTCACCCGCTTCGCCTCTGGCGATACTGGTCGCGTTGGTCGAAAAGACGTTACCTCAAAGTTCTCCGCTCGCCACCTTTGTTGCAGTCGCATCGCTTCATGTCGGCACCCATCTCGAAAGTGTGCGACATGTCGAGGCCTTACGAGGCGCAGATCGCAGGTGGCGGGATGTAGTCGCCACCGCGCAAAGCAGTGAAATCCAATTCCACGAGGTTCTTCAAAATACGGATGACGCGGTGTTTTTCCTGCGCGTCGAACCTGGTCCGCGCTTCATATACGAACGCGTCAATCCACGACTCACCAAATTAACCGGCATTTCCGCCGAAGACATTATTGGTCGCACTGCCGCCGAGGTTTTCCCTCCCAGTGGAGCGGCGCGTTTTGAGCGTGATTACTTCGATTGCTGGCAAGCCGGAGTAGCCATCACACGAGAACAGCACGTGGTGCTTGGCAATGGTGGTTTCGTATTCCGAACAACGCTTATTCCAGTGCGTGGTTCGGACTCGACCATCGTCAGGCTTATCGGCTTCGCAACCGATCTCACCGACCTGAGGCAACAACAGATTCTGCTTTCTGAGTCTGAAGCCGTCGCCCGCACCGGAGGCTGGGATATCAACGGCATTACCGGTTCGCTTCGCTGGACACCCGGCACGCACCTCATCTTCGAAACCAAGCCGGAAATTTATCAGCCTACATTCGAGAGTTCGTTAAGTTTCTACACCGAGGATTGCCGGGCTGCGGTCGAGTATACGATTCGCAATGCGATGCAGATCGGATCCAGCTTCGATTTTACCGCAACCGCTCGCACTACTACCGGAAGGCTCATCAATTTACGATCGCTCGGCATTACAGAGTCGGTCGATGGACGGGTTGTTCGTGTGCTGGGGGCCACTCTGGATGTCACCGCGCAACACCTGGCCGAGCAAGAGCGTCAGCTTCTTGAGACTCAGCTACGTAGAGCTCAAAAAATGCAGGCGATAGGCACGCTGGCTGGCGGTATCGCCCATGACTTCAACAACATCCTGGCCGGTATTATGGGGAATGTGCAGCTCGCCGCCAGCGATCTGCCTGAGGGCGATCCGATGCAAAGGTTTCTTGATCGGGCTTTCCAGAGCTGCACCCGTGCGCGCGACCTCGTTAAGCGTATGTTGACCTTCAGCCGACAGGTGGAGCAGACCCATGCATCAACATCCCTGCAACCATTGATCGAGGAGGCGGTCGCTTTGCTCCATTCATCGCTTCCTGCCAATGTCACAATCAAGACAGTCTTCCCGCCCGCCCCGTTGGTTGTAATGGCCGATCCGGGCCAGATCCACCAAGTATTGCTGAATCTGGCCACCAATGGTGCCCATGCAATGACTCCGACCGGCGGCACGCTTACCCTCGAACTCGCTGCGAGTTCGCCTGACGATATCTGGCACCGTCGCCACCCTCAGGTTGACCTCACCCACTGCGTCCGGCTCTGCGTTCGAGACACCGGATGCGGCATGGATAATGACACGGTTGAGCGTATTTTTGAGCCCTTCTTCACGACCAAGCCCTTTGGTGAAGGATCAGGTCTGGGACTCGCGATGGTGCATGGCATCATCGAGAACCATGGAGCTTCCATCGTAGTCGAAAGCTTTCAGGGAATAGGTTCCGCGTTCCATTTGTTTTTCCCTGCTCCGGTCCGGGCAGTCGCGCCCGCCACCTTCACCCCGCAGCCGGCTCGCACTGCCGTGGCCGTGGGGCGTGGACAACATATACTCGCGGTGGACGATGAATCCACGATCACCGCACTTGTCGGCTCCGTGCTCAACCATCTCGGTTATCGCTCCACCGTAGTTCAAAACCCGCAGGAGGCGCTCGACCGGTTCAAGCTGAGCCCAGCGGACTTTGATTGCCTGCTGACAGATTTCAGTATGCCGGGCATGAACGGCATCGATCTTGCGAACGCGATGCGCATTATAAGACCAGATATTCCGGTGGTGATCATGACCGGATTTCTCCGCGCCCATGATCTGGCGCCGCTTCGCGACTCAGGGGTTCACCACCTCATCAACAAACCGTTTTCCATGGAGACTCTGGCCAATAAATTATCCGAGGTTTTCCGCTCTGCCGCCACAGCTCCCCTGAGCTCACTCGACTAAAGAGCTATTCCCTCCAATCGTTTTTTCCGGAATGCCTGCGCCAAAATTAATCATCGCCGTTTGCACCGCCAATATCTGCCGCAGCCCCATGGCCGAGGCACTATTGAGGCACGCTCTCCGTGCCGAGTCCGAACCGCTGCGCTCCTGCAAGGTTATGTCGGCGGGGGTCGCCGCCCAGGCCGGAACCAAGATGTCGGAAAACTCCCGTAGCGCCTTGGGCAAAGTAGGCCTGCGGGTGGATGACCACCGCAGCCGTTTACTTGATCAAGATCTCGCCGACCGCGCCGACCTGATTCTTTGCATGACCGAGAGCCACCGCGCCGTCATTCAGTTTTCGCTCAAATCCCCTCCCGATAACATTTTCCTCTGGCGTGAATTCATGCCCAAGGGGGTCGAGCAAGAAATTGGCGACCCTTATGGCGGCTCGCTGGCGGACTATGAAGCATGCCGCGACGAGATGGTCGAAGCACTGCCCTCTCTTCTCGCCTACCTGCGAAGCATGTAAATCTTACCCGGATTTCGTCGTTTACCGAACGACTCGGTCGCCTTGCGCATTTCAAGAATCGGTTGCAGGCGGCTTGACCTTGCTGCGCCGACTCATCGACTCCTTTACTTTCTCCATGTCACTTAACGC
>JBEGTN010000128.1:0-2559 GCA_041179405.1 Verrucomicrobiota bacterium | reverse complement strand
CGCGGCCTCCTGCACCTCGTGTAAGCGGAAGCGCGCAACGGGACCGGCGCGAGTTGGCCAATTCTGAGTTCGCCAGCCAGCCTGTCTGAAAACGAGCGCGTAGAAGTGACCCACATGCGAGCGTCTAAAGTTGACCCACCCCGTCCGTCATCGCTCCGGGGTTCGGAAGCACCAGTCAAAAGACTGGGAGGAGTGGAGGGGCTGCGCCCCTACACCACCGGACTTGGGAGGGAAGACGTGAGCAGGCAGTCAACCAATCGCATACCAGAGGCCGGGACAGGCGTGAGCGCCCGGTCTGAATCAAACCGCTCGTCCGGGGCGTCCCGAAGGGACAGAAGCGCCGGCAGGCATGCTCACCGCATTACAGCAAATGGACATACATCTTTTGAAACGACAGGGGCACTCGGTGCGGGAAATCTCCCGGCGCACTGGCTACGCGCGCAACACGGTGCGGGCCATCCTACGAACCTCCGGCCTGCGAACCCCGCAGGTCCGCGCCCGTGCGTCCCGGCTTGAGCCTTATCACGAATACCTTCGTCTCCGCCACACGGAGACCGGTTTGTCCGCCGTGAGGCTCCTCGACGAAATCCGCCCCCAAGGCTATGCGGGCGGCATCCACATGGTGCGCCGCTTCGTGGCGACTTTGACCTCCGCGCAAAAGCAGGCGAAGCGGGCCACGGTGCGTTACGAGACGGGGCCGGGCGAACAGGCGCAGGCGGACTGGAAGCACGTCGGGCAATTTACCGACCAGACCGGGCGGCCGGTGACGATCTCGGCCTTCGTGATGGTGCTGTCCTTCAGCCGGGCAGTGTTCGTGCGGTTCACGACCTCGATGCAGTTGCCGGTCCTGATCGAATGCCACCGGGAAGCCTTTCATTTTTTCGGAGGTCTGCCCGCCTCGATCCTCTATGATAACATGAAGCAGGTGCGCCTGTCGCCCTCGCGGTGGAACCCCGCCTTCCTCGACTTTGCCGGTCACTGCGGGTTCACGCCGAAGACGCATCAGCCCTACCGGCCCCGCACGAAAGGCAAGGTCGAGCGGGCGATCCGCTACCTTGACGACAACTTCCTCAAGGGACGTTCATTCGTCGATCTGGCCGATTTAAACGCGCAGGGCCTGCACTGGTGCCGGCACACGGCGAACCAGCGCGTGCATGCGACCACCCGGCAAAAACCCGAGGCGTTGCTCGAAGAGGAACGCCCGAAACTGGCGCCGGTGAGCGCCCTGCGGCCCTACGCGGTGAGTGTGCGCCGCACGGTGGATGCCGAAGGGCTGGTCGCATATGGCGGCAGCCGCTACTCCGTGCCGCCCGAGCATGTCGGCGTCAAAGTGGCGGTTATCGCCGAAGGCGGCCGGATCTTTATCCGGCTCGGCGAGGTAGTCATCGCCGACCACCTGCCCGCAGCCAAGCCGCGCGCTTGCGTGACCCTGCCCGCCCACCTTGAAGCCATGTGGCAACGCACGGTGAGGAAAACGACTTCCGAGCGCCACGGCCCGCCGCCACGCTGCGTGGTGAGCTTTGAAACCGAGGTCGAACATCGCTCGCTGGACGTTTACGCGGAGGTGGCCGGATGAGCGCCACTCTCTTCGAACCTAAAGCGGCCAGCGGGTTATCCAGCCTAGGCTTGACGGTCGCCTGTGAACGATTGGACCAGGCCGCGCAACGCGCCGCCGCCGGGCAATGGAGCTACAGCCACTTCCTCGGCTATCTCCTCGACGGTGAACTCGCCGAAAGGCAACAGCGCACCGTCGCCTTGAACCTCCAGTTCGCCCGGTTCCCTGCGGTCAAGCGTCTGGCTGACTTTGATTTTAAAGCGCAGCCCTCGCTCGACCCCAAGTTGATCGATGAGCTCGCCACCGGTCGCTATCTGGGCGAAGGCCGCAACGTCATCTTCCTCGGCCCGCCCGGAGTCGGCAAAACCCACCTCGCCATCGCGCTCGGCGTGGCCTGCGCGGAAATGGGCCACCGCGTTTACTTTACGAGCGCCGTCGAACTCGCCCGCAAGCTGGCGCTCGCCCTCGCAGAAAACCGCCTGCACCGGGAGATGAAAAACTTTACCCGGCCCAAGCTGCTCGTGATCGACGAGGTCGGCTACCTCGCGCTCGACCAGACCCAAGCCTCGCTTCTGTTCCAGGTGATCAGCCAGCGCTACGACACGGGCGGCTCCGTCGTGCTCACCTCCAACAAAGCCTTCAGCGACTGGGCTCACGTCTTTAACGGCGACGCCGTCATGGCTTCCGCCGCCCTTGATCGGCTTCTCCATAAAGCCAGCGTTGTGAACGTCCGGGGCGACTCCTACCGCCTCCGCGAACGCCGCAAAGCCCGCGCCACCGAAGACGCCGTCTAAACCAAACCGAAAGGACTCCACCCACCCAGATACATCCTCCACCCATAAACCTTACCGGGATGGGTCAATTTTAGACGCTCCCTACTGGGTCAGTTTTATGCGCTCGTTGACACCCACCGCCTCCGCATATCTTTTTACATGCAACTATTTATTGCCAGTGTAGCACAAATCCGCCATCCACACCGAGCCGCTTTTTTAAGAAAAAAAAGC
>JBEGTN010000127.1:0-4063 GCA_041179405.1 Verrucomicrobiota bacterium | reverse complement strand
GGCCGGTGGTGACGAGAGCGGTGCGGCCGTAAGTCTGGCGCAAGGCGGCGCGGGCGAGGCGCTGGCCCACGTCGAGCTTGTCGGTGGGGTGGATGTCGCCGTAGCGGGTGACGGTGTCGTTGATCACGGCCTGGCCGGTGTGCGGGATGGCGAGCGAGCGGTCCTGGGCTTCCCAAAAATAGGGGAGCGCCTCGACGGTGAGCCGGTCGGGCGGCTTGCGCTTCGAGTAGGCGTAGGGCGCGAGCTGCACGTGGTAAAACGCGGCCTCGGGCTGGCCCCAGACGCCGCGCCAACCCTCGATGAGGGCGCGCATCTTATCGGCGTAAACCGGGGTGTCGTTGAGCATCAAGTTGGACTCGCCCTGATACCAGATGAAGCCGCGCAAAGTGTAGGGCGCGAGAGGGCGGATCATGGAGGCGTAGAGGCCGCCGACCTTGACCTTTTTGTAAGGTTGGTCGGCGGCGACGGCGGCGGCGACATCGGCCAGGACCGGAATGTTCGCGTAGGCCTCGGGCGGAGTCCAAGGCTCGATGCGGGTGCCGCCGACGCTGGAGTGGATGAGGCCGACGGGGACCTTTAACTCGCGGAGCAGCTCGCGGCCGAAGTAGTAGCCGGCGGCGGAGAAATGGGTTTTGTCGAGCGTCTCGGGCGTGCAGGCGAGCCAGCGCAAGGTCGAGTCGCCCTCGGCGGCCTTGCCGTTGCGGGGAAACTGGTAGAGGCGGAGCAAGGGGTGGTCGGCGGCGGCGAGCTCGGCGGTGGCGTTGTCGCAGGGTTGCTGGCCGCTGCGGACTCCGACGGGTTTTTCCATGTTGGACTGGCCGGAGCAGAGCCAGACCTCGCCGACGAGCACATCGGTGAAGGTGAGGGTGTTGGACGCGGTGACGACGAGTTGGCGGCCTTCGGCGCTGGCGGCGAGCGGGAGGAGGCGGACGGACCATTTGCCGGTGGCGTCGGCGACGGCGCTTTGGGTGTCGGTGGCGAAGCGCACGGTCACGGTCTCGCCGGCGGCGGCGGTGCCCCAGACGGCGACGGGTTGGTCGCGCTGGAGGACCATGTGGTCGGTGAACACGCCGGGCAGGGCGACCTCGGCGCGGGCGAGGGCGGCGAGCAGAGCGGCGGCGAGGACGGGGGCAACGAGGCGATGAAACGAGCGGGTAATCATGGCTGGGGCAGGGGGCGGAGGAGCACGACGTAGTCGAGGGTGTGGCCGGGGAGGGTGAGCGATTCGCCGGGGGCGAGGCGGCGGCTCCAGAGCATGGCGTCGGCGAGGTTCAGGCCGTGGTCGCGCCAGATGGCGGGGGCGGGGTCGCGGGTGAAGTCGGCGGCGGTGAGCGAAGCGGCGAGGGCCTTGGCGGCGGCGACGGTGGCGGCGTCGGGCGGGAGCAGCGTGGCGGTCGGGTGCGTGCCGGTGGAGGCGAGCACGAAGACGGTGGCACCGGCGGAGGCGGAGGGGTTAAGGCGGAAGGAAAGATCGGTCTTCAGCGCGGGGATGCTCAGGCGGCGGGTGGCGATCCACGACGCGCCGGCGAGAGCGGGCGGCAAGGCGTCGAAAGTGTTGTCGGAGCTGCCGTCCACATCGCGGTAGAAGGCACCCTGGGCGGCGACGGGGCGGTCGATGAAGGTGGCGGGGCTGGCGGGGTTGGAGCTACGCAGATCGAGCGCGAGATCGGTGACGGCGGCGGGTGGCGTGGAGCCGGGCGCGGCTTGGTAAACGACCATGGAATCGCGGTGGCCGCGGGCGTCGTTCACCTCGACGACATTGCGGCCGGGGGCGAGGGGAGTTTTCCAGAGGAAGACGTTGGCGACGGCGATGCCGGGGCGGGGTTTGACGGAGCCGTCCTTGGCCTTCTGTTCGGAGTCGGGGATGCGGTAGTCGCCGTTGCGGAGCGTGCCGACGCGGACGCCGTTGAGGGTGAGGGTGAGTTCGGGCGAGTTGGCGTAGGCCTTGAGGCCGGCGTCGGCGGCGAAGGCGCGCAGGAAGTGCTCGCGACCGAGGAGGCGGACGACGGGCTGGTCGGGCTTGAAGAAGCACTGGAAGAGGTAGAACAAATCCTTGGGCTGGCCGGCGAGGGTGACGAGGCCCTTGGTGTTGCGCTGGTTCTTGAACTTGACGTCGAAGAACTCGCGGAGGGTCCACCAGAAGAACATGGGGTGGGCGGCGGGCTGGTCGCGGAAAATGGTTTGCAGGCGATACTCGGTGAAGAGCTGGGCGTATTCCTCGGACTCGAAGCTGTTCACCTTCCAGGCGAAGGCGTCGTAGGGCGCGTGATGGGTGGTCCAGGAGCCGGCGCCGGTCTCGGAGGTGAGGGTGGGCTTTTTGCCGCCGCCGCCGCCGAAATCGGCGAGGTGTCCGCCATACCAGCCGGCGTAGGTGTTGCGCGCGATGAAGTCGCAGTGCTGGGGCTCGGCGCCGTTGGCGGCGTAGGTGACGAGGCCGGGCGGGGCCTCCTCGCGGATGACCTCGGCGTAACGGGAGGCGGGGGCGACTACGCTCTCGTTGCCGCAGCTCCAGAAAAGGATGGACGGGTGGTTCCAGTTTTGGCGGACCAGCTCGCGGGTGAGGCGTTCGCCGTCGGCGCTCACGAGCTTATCGGCGGTGGCGGTCTTGTCCCACGCCTGGCCGGCGAGACCGTTTTCGGCCCAGACGGCGAGGCCCTGGCGGTCGGCGAGGGTGTATTCGTAATCGCTGTGCGCGTAGTGGGCAAGGCGGACGGAGTTCACGCCGAGCTCGGCGAGTTGTTGGAAATCGCGCCGTGACACGTCGTCGGTGACGGCGTTCCAGGCGGTCTCGTCTTGCTGGTGTTTGTTGACGCCGAGAAAACGGACCTCGCGGCCATTGAGGAGGAAACGGCCGTCGGCGTAGGCGATGGTGCGAAAGCCGAGGGGATTAACGACGCGGTCGGAGAGGCGGGCGTCGGCGCGGAGGGTGGTCTCGACGGAGTAGAGCTCGGGCTTGAGCAGATTCCAGAGGCGGGGGTGGTCGATGGCGTGTTCGAGATCGAGGTTGACGGTTTCGTGCGGCGGGAGGGTGCGGTCGCCGCCGAACTCCGCGACGAGGACGCCGGCGGCATCGGTGACGCGGTGGGACAGATGAACCTCGACGGCGCGGTCGAGCGGGTTGGCCACGACGGTGCGGACGCGCAAGTCGGCGTGCTCGGCGGAGACGTTGGCGGGGGTCAGGTAAACGCCGCTGGAGCCGAGGTCGGGCGCGATGTGGACGGTGCCGGTGCGGACGAGCCAAGCGCGGCGGAACATGCCGCCGTTGGTGTAGAAAAGATTGGAGCGGGAGAGGATGCCGGAGGCGTCGGCGTCGCGGTTGCTCACGCGCACGAGGAGTTCGTTGGCGCGGGTGTGTTCGAGGGCGTCGGTGAGATCGAAGACGGCGGCGGTGAAGGCGCCCTTGTGCTGCCCGACCGGGTGGCCGTTGAGGTAAACATCCTGCACGGACGCGGCGCCATCGAGACGGAGGAACACGCGGCCCTTTTGGTCGGCCCGGGTGGTTTGAAACGAAGTGCGATACCAGCCGGCGGTGTTATCGGGCAGGCCGGACTGGCGGAAGATGTGCGGGATGGTGACCGCTTGCCAGGTGGCGTCGGACTGCGGGCCGGGGGCCGAGGCGGAGGTGGCGGCGGAGGGGGCTTTTTCCTCGGCGAAGTCCCAGCGGTCGAGCGGGAGGGTTTCCCTCGGGGCGGCCCGTAACGAAGGGGCGAGCAGGCTGAGCAGGCAGAGAAAAATGAGCGGCTTGAGGGCGGGGAATCGAAGGAACATGGCGGGGAGGGGTGGTCGGGGAATCAGGTGTCGGGGCGGACGAAGCCCCGCCAGACGAAATGAGGCCGACGCAAGAGGCGAGCCTCGGATTGCCGGGGAGGCGACGTCGAGGGGCTCTGAGAGATGGGGACGAGCGTGTCGTGCGCACGCCGGACGCAATTTCTCAGGCCACTACACCGCGTGTGCGCCTTCGGCGAAGCAGCGTTACCAGCAGGGCTCCGGCACCGGCGAGGGCGGCGTAGCTGGCGGGCTCGGGCACGGTGGAGGCGAAGGAGACGCTGAGGTTGTCGATGCC
>JBEGTN010000126.1:0-3214 GCA_041179405.1 Verrucomicrobiota bacterium | reverse complement strand
TGCGTGGACAACCTCGTGTTGCACGCCGATTCCGGCTTGGTGCGCGAGGCGCTGCGTTTACGTGGCGGGGCGGAGCAGGTGATCGCAGTCCGGCGGGAGCAACATCTGGCCTGTGCGCCGCTCTTGGTGCCCGGGCTGGTCGCGGCTCCGGCGGCCCCGGTTTCGCGCACACTACGATTGATCGACGCATTTACGGACGCGTTGGGGCGCGAGCCGTCCGGCGGCGGCGAGCGGGTCTATTTTACCCGCGAAAAAGCAGGCCGGCGTCGCGTGGCCAATGAAGCCGCGCTTTGGTCGATACTGGAGGCGAACGGGTTTAAAAAAGTGATCTTGGAGGAACTTACCTGGAGCGAGCAAATCGCCGTGTGCCGCAGAGCGAAAGTAGTGGTGGCGCCACATGGCGCCGGACTGGCGAACCTCGTCTTTTGCGCGCCGGGGACGAGGGTGGTCGAGTTGCTTTCGAGAAGGTATTGCCATCCGGGTTATTGGCGGTTGGCGGTGTTGCGGGGCCTCGATTATCGTCCGGTGATTGCCACCGGTGACGATCTCTTGGGCGAAGACCGACGCGCCAACCGCGATGAAATCATGGCCGACCTGGAACAGGTGCGAAGTGCGATTGGCTGAAGGTTTTTTGGCAGTTACTGGATAAGGGGATGCCCGATGGTTTCGGGGTGGTAATCTGCGTGTATAATTCTACCTTAAGTCACCCCCTGCTTATGAAAATCGTCCACGCCGCGAGTGAGTTATATCCCTACATGAAAACCGGAGGGTTGGCGGATGCGGTGGCCTCGTTGACCGGGGCATTGGTTGATCGAGGTCACGAAGTGGCCGTTTTCCTGCCCGGCTACCGGAGCGTGCTGGATGCTCCTGATGCATCGGAGGCGGTGACCGTGCTCCGCCCGAAAATCGAGATGGGCGATGTGTTTATGAGCGGGGAAATCAAAACCTTTTCCCCGAGGGCCGGACTCACGGTTTACCTGGTGTGCCGGGATGAGTTTTTTGACCGTCGTAACGCTTATGGAACCGGAGAGCGCGACTACGAGGACAACCACCACCGTTTCATCTTCTTTTGCAAAGGCGTGGTCGAGACGATGCGGCTGCTGCGGATGAATGCGGACGTGATTCATTGTCACGACTGGCAGACCGGCTTGCTCCCCTTGCTTTTGCGTCATGCGGAGCAACGGCACGGCGACGTGCTGGCGATGCGGACCGTCTTCACGATCCACAACATCGCCTTTCAAGGCGTGTTTCCGATGCGATCTTTCTACCGCACCAACCTGCCGGATGAGCTGATGGGCATCGATGGCGTGGAGTATTACGGCCAGCTCAGCATGATGAAGGGCGGTATTTTGTTCGCGGATCGGGTGGCGACGGTGAGTCCGCAGTATGCGAAGGAAATCCAGACGCCCGAGTTTGGCTGCGGTTTGGATGGAGTCATCGCCACGCGCGCCGAGGATCTCGTCGGTCTGCTCAACGGCATTGATACGAAGGTGTGGAATCCGGCGACGGACGAGATGTTGCCCTCCAAATATACCGCGCGGGATCTGGCGGGTAAAACATTCTGCCGCGAGGCGCTGTTGGCGCGACATGGTTTTGACTCGGATTTCCAAGGGCCTGTCTTTGGCATGGTGTGCCGGTTGACCACGCAGAAGGGCGTGGATCTCGTCCTGGCCAACCGGGAGTTCTTAAAACGCGAGGAGGTGCGTCTGATCGTGCTGGGTTCGGGTGACGCCCGCCTGCAAGAAAGTTTGCGCGAGCTGGCGGCCGACTTGCCCCAGAAAGTGGCCTTGTGCACCCGCAACGACGAATGCATGAGCCATCTGATCGAGGCGGGCAGCGACTTCTTCCTCATGCCCTCGCGGTTCGAGCCTTGCGGCCTGAACCAGATGTATTCCCAGGTTTACGGCACGCTACCGCTCGTGACCAACGTCGGCGGTCTGGTCGATACGGTGAAGGACATCGCCGGCAGCCCGTTAAATGGCACCGGCATAGTGATCCCGCCGACAGCGGAAGGTGTGCTGGAAGGCTTGCAGCGGGCGCAGGAGCTTTACGCGGACAAGGCGACATACCGTTCCGCGCAGCTCCGCGCCATGCACACGGAATTTGGATGGGACAAGGCGGTGGCAGGCTACGAAGCGCTCTACGATTGAGCTTCCGGCTGCGGCGCTCAGAGGGTGAAGCCCTCGGGCGCGATGAGCACCACGAATTCACCCTTGAGGCTGGTTTTGGCGAGCCGGGCCTCGACCTCGGCGGCGGGGCCGACCAGCCAGGTCTCGTGAAGTTTGGTCACCTCCTTGGCGATGCAGACCACCCGATCCGGGCCGAGCAGGGCCGTGATCTCGGCGGCGAACTTGTCGATCCGGTGGCAGCTTTCGTAAAGGGCCAGGGTGTAATCGAAATCCCGATACTTGGTGAGAAAGGCGCTGCGCGCGCTGGTTTTTGGCGGGAGGAAGCCGGCGAAGAGGAAACCGTCGCTCGGCAGGCCGCTGGCGCTGAGCACGGCGGCGATGGCGCAAGCGCCGGGCACCGGTATGACGGGTAGTCCGGCTTTGCGGCAGGCCCGGACGACCCGGAAACCGGGATCGCTGATCGCGGGCGTGCCGGCGTCGCTTACGACGGCGATTGATTTGCCTTCACGGAGACGGGCGACGAGCTGTTCCGCGACGGAGGCTTCGTTGTGGTCATGGTAAGGCAGCAGCGGGCGGTGGAGACCGAGACGGGTCAGCAATGCGCCGGTGGTGCGGGTATCCTCGCAGGCGACCAGATCGACGGTCGATAAAACAAGGCGGGCCCGGTCGGTCAGGTCGGCAAGGTTGCCGATGGGGGTGGCCACGACGTAGAGATGCCCGGCGCGCGCAGAAAGGCGCGAAATGGCATCATCTGCGAGAGTGGGTGTGGTTGACGTGGGATCAGTCATCGGAGCGAGCTGTTTGGCAAGGACGTGGCGGGTGAGCTTTCGGGCAACAAAAAACCCGGTTGGTTGTATAACCAAACCGGGTCGATTTAAGAGTGAAGGCTCCAGGCTTAGCGGGATCCGCTACCCCCGTTGCCGGGACCGCCAAAACCACCCATGCCGGGGACTCCGCCTTCCCAGCTGGCGGGGCGGCTCCACGGAATGGTGGAGTCTTCCGCCTGCTTGGTGGCGCAACCGCCCGCCAGCGCGACAAGCGACAGGCCGAGGGCGAGGAGCAGTAAGCGAGGGAGGTGAGACATG
>JBEGTN010000125.1:0-7047 GCA_041179405.1 Verrucomicrobiota bacterium | reverse complement strand
AGCTCGACGGCGGGTAGCACGCCGCCGTGGGCGAGGCGTAGCCAGCCGTCGGCGGACCACTCGACGCGTTGCAGCGCGGTCTCGCGGCCGAGGATGCAGCGGTCGCCGGCGTGGGCGACGGAGCTGGCGGATTTATCGGGCGAGCCGGGGTTGACGTCACCGCCGGTGCGCAGGGGGCGACTGCACAGATGGGCGAGCCACCATTCGCCGGCGGGCGTTTGCACAAGTTCGCCGTGGCCGGCTTTTTGCAAGGGGTGGTCCGGCGTGTGGCGCGTGGTCAGCACGGCCTCCTGCGGATCGAGTTCGTAGGGGCCGGTGACGGCGCGGGCGCGGGCCATGGAGATGCCGTGGTTCCAGCCGGTGCCACCCTCGGCGAGCATGAGGTAGTAGTATCCGTTTACCTTATACACGTTCGGGCCTTCGCAGAGGATGTTGTCCTTGCGCAGCAGCTCGTGGACGGGGCCGGTGAGACGCAACGAGACCGGGTCGAGTTCTTGCGCCACGATACCGGCAAAACGGCTGCGGCCGGGGCGGAAATCCCACTGCATGTTGCACAGCCATTTGCGGCCGTCGTCGTCGTGGAAAAGCGAGGGGTCGAAGCCGATGGAGTCGAGGTGAACCGGCTCCGACCAGGGTCCGTCGATGCGCTCGGCGGTGACGAGGTAAACGTGCGGATCTTTGAAGGGGCGGCCCATGCCGGTGGTGACGACGTTGGTGTAGATGAGCCAGAATTTGCCATCGGCGTGGCTGAGCGAGGGTGCCCAGGAGCCGGCGGAGTCGGCCACGCCGCGCAAGTCGAGCTGCGAGCGGCGGGTGAGCGCGTGCCCGATGGGGCGCCAGTTCACGAGGTCGCGCGAGTGGTGTAGCGCGACGCCGGGAAACCACTCGAAGGTCGAGGTCGCCAGATAGTAGTCATCGCCAACGCGGCAGATCGAAGGGTCGGGACGGAAACCGGGCAGGACGGGATTGCGAAGCATGGAGAGGAAGGTGGCGGCAGGCTCGGGGCTTTGGTTTAACCTATGAATCGTTGCGAAAAGATTGGCCTGAGCGTGACACAGGCATTCTTGCCTGTGGGTTAGTGCGCATCCCTTCGCTACGAGCACAGACAGGAATGTCTGTGTCACTCCACGCGCCGCCTTCTGCCGATGGTTTGTGTCGAAACTTTCGCAACGATTAATAGTTGTCCATAACGTATGCTTTTCGGATTAGTCACAGAGCCTAGCCGGAGCCCAGACACAGAGGTCACAGAGAAAAGGCGGATGAGCGTCAGGTTCTGCTTGGACTCTGTGTTCTCTGTGTCGGCGCTCGGTGCCCTCTGTGACGAAAAGTGCCTTTCTGGTTTAGGAAAATATCCGGAATTTCAGGTGTAACTGAATACTAGGCTTAGTTCAACTTCACCGGCTCGTTGGCGAGATCGGCTTTTCGGATCTGCTCAAGTTCGACGGTGTTGAGCACGCGGTCGAACACGCGGAAATTATCCATACGCCCGGCGAGAGGGCGGTCGTAGTTGCGGTAGGTGTTGCCGATGGTCTCGGGATACCGCCCGATATCGATGCGCGGAAGGGTCGCGTTCGCCGGGGTGGGTCGGGTCATCGTGCGCATAAAGGTGACTGCTGCCTGCAGCGTGCCTTGGTGGACCGCGCAGGTGTTGTTGGCGCGGTTCCAGGAAAAGGAGGCGAAGATCCACTTCTGGGTGTCGCGCCAGCCGGCCAAGGGTCCGTTTATACCTGGACTGAAGACATATTGCCGGGGGGATGTCGTGCTATTTTCGATACGCAGCTCAAACCCTTTTTCTGTAAGCAACAACATGGTGCTGGCGGTCGTGAAGGGCACTTGGAGCTCAGGCACCTGTTCATCGAGATAATACCAGAATGTGTAGGTAAACGCCTCCATCGAATCAGGCGCGATAGGCGCGATGGCGACCCCCGTAGGTCCGTTGGGGACATTTTCGGTGGTCGAGGGCGAACCAATATAGGCGCGGTCGGTGGGCTTCCCTGAGACTCCGGTGCCGGGGATGCCGAGAGCAGCGCCATTGCGCAGCTCCAGCCGACCATGGGCGGCATTAAACGTCTCTTCGTAAAAAGGCGTTTTGATAGGATCGGCGGCGAAAGCCGATGCGGACAGGAGCAAGGCAAACAGGACGGGGGTGGTGGTGTTCATGGTGATAAATGAAAGATTAGCGGGACATGCGCAGGATAACAGTGGAGCGAGGCGCGACGCTTGATGGACCGGCGGTGGCCGGCGGGGCAGCGGACGCCGCCAGATCGGAAGCGCCGGAAAAATCGACAGGCACATCGAACGTCATCGCGCGATCCGCAGAGAGGTTCATGGCGATCAAATAGGTGCCATAGCGCAGGAGGTAGAAGTCGCCCTTGCCGGCATAAACGCTCTCCTGGCCGGGTCTGAACGCGATGGCGGCGGGCACCTTTGCGATGGGGAGCTCCTCGCCGGCGTGAGCGGAGAGAGGCAGCGAACCGGAGGGGTATTTGAGGTGCGCCCCACCGTTGGCGAAACCGAAGACCACGGCCTGCGGACGCGTGAAAGTCATGCCGGAGGCGGCGAAGCGCACTTCCTCGCGCACGATAGCCTGGTGCTCAACCTGCGGGGTAATGAAGTGGACGGCGGCGAGGAAGTTCACCGCGTTGCGCGCGCGCCAGTAGAGCGAGACGTAGAGGATCTCGTCGCCGTGCTTGAGCGCGACGACCCCGTTTTCCTCGTCGGTGAAAACGTAGTCGGGCGCGCCGGCGCTCATCGGCAGGCGGTGCGGGCTGGCGGGCAGCGCGGTGAGCGCGCGGTAGGCGTCGGGGGCCTGGAGCAGGCCGGCCGTGTTGCGCAGGCTGCCGTTCTCCGCCATCACGGTGCGGAGCGAGGCGAAGAACTGGTTGTCTGCGATCATCTGCTGCGCGTAGCCGACGAGACGCGGGTCGAGCGTCGCGTAGGCCACGTCGAGCGCGGAGGCGTCGCGCGCGGGCTTTTGACCATAGACGACGGGGCCGGGGTATTTGTTATCCCGCCAGCCGATGAAGGTCTCGAGGCGCATGGCGCGGGCGGCGGCGGCGTCCTGCGCGGCATGGCGAAAAGGAGCGCGGGCAAGGGCGATCTTCACCAAACGCTCGCGCAAGCGCGCGTCGCCGGGTTCGCCGGGAGCGGGCCGGGTGGCGTCGTAGATCTTCGTCACCCAGTCGATGACCTCGCCGTAGCTGCCGACGTAGCCGAGTTCCTTGGTGAGGCCTTTGGCGGTGAGTTGAAAATAGTCCTCGCCGACGGGCTTGGCCGAGCCGCCGTCGGGCAAGTCGCTACCGAGCCAGGGTTGCAGGGCGACGGATTCGTAAAGGTAGCGGCGCGCTTTTTCCTCGGACCAGGCCTGCGCGGGAGCGACGACTTCAAGACCTCGATTGGCGTAGTAGATGCCGTAGAGATCCTTGATCATCGACTGGTTCGTGTAGAGGCGACGGTTGCGGGAGTTCCATTCGCGTGAGGCCGCGAGCAACTCGGCGAGCAGCGCCCGGCGGGTGACGCGGTCCTTCGCGCCCTCGACGCGGCCGTCGAGCGACGTGGCGAGGGGCTTGGCGAGCCAGTGCAGCGTGGCACCGACCGGACCGGCGCCGAACCAGTCGGGGTTGGGCGTGGTCGGATCGTTTTGCACGAGCTTCGGGTTGGCGCGATAGGCCAGGCCGAAGGCGTCGAGCGACTCGACAACGCGACGGATAACGAGGTCGTTGTGATAGGCGTCGGTCCACTTGATGTGCCACGCTTCGGCGAGGAACATCATCTGCATCTGGTTGAGCGGACGACTGTCCTTGAGGCGGGCGGCGATCTCGCGGTTCACGCGATCCTGCGCCTCTTGCAAGGCCTCAGGACCGACGGCCGCGCTGAGTTTATCCGCCGGAGCCGCGCCGGTTTTTTCGTCAGACGCGGGCGTGAAAGCGGTGTCGGTGTGGACGTAGGCGCGATAAAGGCCGCGCGCCGGCTCGGTCATGGGCTTTTGAAATTTATCCACGGTCTGGCCATAGCCCCAGATCGGGCCGGTGGAGCGAATCTCGCAGCGAATCTCGGAGCGGCCGCGGGTGATGTTCTCCGGCAAGGGCGAGGTGCGGTAAAAAAAGCGTCCGGGAAACTGCGGCTCGCCGGTGCCAGGTTCGAGGATGTCGATGTCACCGAGGTGCAGATAACCGACCATCCGCCCCTCGACCACGAGGAAGAGCCGGCTCGGGGAGATGTCGTCGCCCGAGAGACGCAGCGTCAGATAATTCTGCGCATCAGGCGAGACCTTGAGCGTGAAGGCGACTGAGCCGCCGCGCCAGTCGTCCGTCTTGCCGGGGAGCAGGTGGAGCGCGGGCTCGCCGAGCAGACCGCTCACCGTCTCACTCGCGCCAGGCTCGGCGGTGAACGCATGAGCGCGCTCGGACTCCTCCACGCCGAATGACAACGTATCGAGCGGCACGGTGCCGACGGCATAGGCACGCAGGGCGAAAACGAAGGCAACAAACAGGGCAAAGGGGCGCATGGGGAGGAATACCATCTGAGCCTTACACACGCCGACCGCAAAGACGCAGGCGATTTCACTGTTAACGTTAACGCAACCCTGGTCGTGCGGTTTCCACGGAAAGCGTAAGGTAAATCGCCTCGCTTGGAGGCCGTCATACTTTTTCCCTCCCTGCGCCAAACCCCGTCGGTGACTCCCCTACCCCATGAGTTCCTCTCCCTCGAAACACTACACCGCTCCATCCCGCCAGATCTGGGCCTGGGGCGTCGGCGCGGTCGCCAACCACATCCTCATTTGCACCTACGGGCAGGCGACCGCGATCTTTACCATCGGTTTCGCGCTGAACGCCGCTCTCGTGAGCTGGGCCATCATGCTCCCGCGCCTCATCGACGGCATCACCGATCCGCTGCTCGGCCACCTCTCCGACAACACCCACACGCGCTGGGGCCGCCGCAAACCCTTTCTCGTCGTCGGCTCGGTGCTCGCCGCCGTCTTCCTCGCCTCCCTGTGGTGGGCCGACCGCTCCTGGAGTCCCACCGCCCAGCTCGCCTACCTCTTCGTCGTCGGCACGCTCTTCTACTGTTCCTGGGGCCTCTATTCGATGTCGTGGAACGCCATCGGCTACGAACTCACCGACGACTACCACGAGCGATCCAAAGTCTCCGCCGTCGGCAGCTTTTTCCTCGGCATCGTCCTGCTCGGCAACAGCTGGCTCTACTGGTTCGCGCTGCGTCCTTTCTTCCATCACGGCGTCGTCGCCACCTTCCGTGACTTCGTCGCCGCCGGGCTCGACTGGGAAAAATTCTCCGCCGTCTTCCGCCTCGCCTTCATCGCCCCGACCGGCGCTCCCACCGACGAGATCAACGGCATCCGCTGGATCGCCTCCGCCGCCGGCCTCATCGCCATCCTCACCGCGCTCACCGCCGTGCTCGTTTGCAAAGAGCGCTTCAGCGACGCCAACCCCAAGCGCAAACACGTCGCCATGCTCCCCGCGCTCAAGACCACCCTGCGCAATAAACCGTTTTTCAATCTCCTCATGATGAAGCTCTGCCAGACCCTCGGCGAACGCGCGGGCGGTGGCATCCTCGTCTTCGTCGGCATCTACTACGTCTGCCAGGGCGACAAGAGCCTCGCTTTCAAAATCACCGGCATCGGCAGCACCATCGGCACCGTCTGGGGCTTCGCCATGCTGCCCCTCATCAAGCCCATCAGCCGCTGGATCGGCAAAAAGGGCGGCATCATCCTCGGTGCCAGCGGCAGCCTCGCCGCCGCCCTCATCACCCCTTTCGCCTACTCGCCCGCGCATCCTTACTGGATACTCCTGCCCGCCCTGCTCACCATCACGCTCATCGCCATCAGCAACACCATCGCGCAAGCCGTCATGCCCGACATCTGCGACGTGGACGAACTCGAAACCGGCCACCGCCGCGAGGGTCTCTTTACCTCTGTCATGGGCTTCGTTCAGAAGATCGAAATCTCCCTCTGCGCCCTGCTGGTCGGCTACCTTGTCGTCTGGTCCGGCCTCGACACCAAGATCGCCGCCCAGCCCGCTGAAGTTCTCAACCGCCTCTTCTGGCTGGCGATCATACCCAACATCGTTTTCACCGCCGGCTACTTTTTCATCGCCCTGCGTTTCCCTCTCACCGAGGCCATGATGACCGAGGTCCGCGCCAAACTCGATGCCCGCCACCGCGCCGCCCAATCCGCGCCCTGATTCGCCCGACTCCACGCCTCCTCCATGTCCCTCGCCCTCCTCTCCTCCTGGTCCGTCGCCGACACCAGCGTCCGCTACCTCCACGATCCCGCCACCGGCGCGGTCGCCCTCCAACTCGTCCCCACCTCGCGCCTTGGCGACCTCGTCGCTCGCCGCGCCACCCTCGCGGGCGAGTTCTACATCGACTCCGGCCCCGAGCCCGTGCCGCCACCCGCCTCCGTGCCCGACCCGCTCGTCCACGTGAAACGTGTCGGCGACAGCTACCCCGGCGCCTTCGCCCAAGGCCACACCCTGCGCTCCGCCCCCGCCAACGCCGCGTTCCAATTCGTCGCGCAAACCCACTCGCTCGACGCCACCACCGCACGCCACACCGTGCTCACCACCCTCGCCGACACCGCCACCGGCCACCGCCTCGAGCACCGTCTCTCCTGGCACGAGGGCGACGCCGCCCTCGTCATCGAGTCGGCCTTCATCAACGGCGGTGCCACGCCCGTCACGCTGGAGTTGCTCACCAGCTTTTCGCTCGGCGACCTCACGCCCTTCCATTGCGCCGACGCCCCCGGCCGCCTGCGCGTCCACCGCTTCCGCTCCGCCTGGAGCGCCGAGGGCCGCCTCGAAACCCGCACCCTTGAGGAACTCCACATCGAGCGCTCCTGGTCCGGCGCCGGCCTCTTCAGCGAACGCTTCGGCCAGGTCGGCACCATGCCCGTGCGCCGCTGGTTCCCTTTCGTCGCCCTCGAAGACACCGAGGCTGGCGTCACCTGGGCCGCCCAACTCTGCTGGGGCGGCTCCTGGCAGATGGAAATCGCCCGCCAAAACGACGACGCCTGCCTCTCCGGTGGCCTCG
>JBEGTN010000124.1:0-22163 GCA_041179405.1 Verrucomicrobiota bacterium | reverse complement strand
CATCATCACCGATGCGCGGGCGAAGGTGCTCAGCCTCAACGCCAAGGCCGCCGCACTCACGGGGGCCACGGTGCGCGAGGCGGCCGGCCACCCGTTGGCCGCGATTTTCAACCTGCTGGATCGTCGCACCGGCCAGGCCGCCGTCGATGCCATCGAGCTGGCGCTGAACCAGCCGGCCGCGAGCCGGCTTCGCGACCTGCATGCCCTGCCGACCTCCGAATACGGAGTTGTGCGCCCCATCGTCTGGAAACTCCATGAGTGCGTGAACGCCGAGGGCATCCGCATCGGCTTCGTGGTCGCCTTCCGCGATCCCCAGGAAATGCGGCTCAGCCCGGACGAGCTCATCCAGGCAAACCGCTCCGAATCCCTCGGCCTGCTCGCGGGCGGCATCGCCCACGATTTCAACAACCTGCTCACCACCATCCTCGGCGGCGTCTCCACCGCGAAGGAAAACCGCGACTTCAATCAACTCGACGCCGCCGAGCAGGCCTGCCTCGCGGCCAAACAACTCACCCGCCAGCTCCTCTCCTTCGCCAAGGGCGGCGGCAACGCCTCGCGTCAGGTGGTGAACCTGAGCGACGTCCTGCAAAACGCGGTGCGTATCGCCGCCTCCGGCAGCCCCGTCGTCGTCAAGGTCGATGCCGACGAGAATGTCACCCCGGTCGAGGTGGACAAGGGGCAGATGATCCAGGTTATTCAAAACCTCGTCATCAACTCCATCCAGTCGATGCCGGTGCCCTCGGACGGCCGCATCGTGGTGCGGGCGGAAAACATCGAGCTCAACGAAAACGAGTTTCTGGAACTGCCTCGCGGCCTCTATGCCCGCATCGACGTCGAGGACAATGGCGGCGGCATCCCCGCCGACGTGTTGCCGCACATTTTCGATCCGTTTTTTACCACGAAAAAAACGGGCACCGGACTCGGGCTCGCCACGGTTGACTCGATCGTGCGCCGGCATGGCGGCCGCATCGGCGTGGAGTCCACCCCGGCCAAGGGCACGCTCTTCAGTGTTTTCCTGCCTGCGGCGGTCAAGGTCTTGCAGGCGGAATCACGCCGTGCGCCGTCGCTGCGTTTCGGCACCGGCCGCATCCTGTTGATGGATGACGATCCCAAGATCTCCGAGCTCACCGGCGTCATGATCGCCAGCCTCGACTACACCCACGACACCGCCCGCAACGGCGAGGAGGCGCTGCAGCTCTACCGCCGCTACCACAACGTGCAGCGCCCCTACGACGCCGTGTTGCTGGACCTCACCGTCATCGGAGGCATGGGCGGCGAGGAGTGCTTCAAGCGCCTGCGCGCGATCGATCCGGATGTGCGCGCCATCGTGACGAGCGGCTACGACGACGACGAGATGATCAACCGGTTCCTCGGGATGGGCTTTTGCGGATACCTCACCAAACCCTACCGCGTGAGCGATCTGGGACGGATGCTCAAAACCGTGCTCGGGCGTTGAGCGGGCGGTCCCGGCAGGCCGATCACCTTCATCTGGTCCGATGTAGCCCCGACCGGTGGTCGGGGTCTCTGCGGAAAAGCCCGACCAGCGGTCGGGCCTACATCAGGCCAAAGGCTAAATTCAAAGGACACTTGGTATCATCCCCTGCGGTCTCAGGCCGGGTTGTTTGCTGCGGTCGTCGACCGCGCTTTACTCAGGCGCCGAGGATGCCCTCGATCTGGCGGCAGGCGGTGCGGAGGATCTGGAGGCGGGCGTAGCGCTTGTTATTGGCGGGAATGAGGTGCCAGGGCGCGGCCGGGGTGTCGGTCAGCGCGAGCATGTCGCCGACGGCGATCTCGTAGGCGTCCCACTTGCGGCGGTTGCGCCAGTCCTCGGCGTTGATCTTGTGCTGCTTGTAGGCGGTGACCTCGCGGGCGCGGAAACGGGCGAGCTGCTCCTGGCGCGAGATGTGCATCCAGAATTTGATTACAATGGCGCCGTGGTCGGTGAGCTGTTTCTCGAAGTCGTTGAGTTCGGCGAAGGCGCGGCGCCACTCGTCGGGACGGCAAAAGCCTTCGAGGCGCTCGACCAGCACGCGGCCATACCAGGAGCGGTCGAAGATGGTGACCTGGCCATCGCGCGGGAGGTGGCGCCAGAAGCGCCAGAGGTAGTGGTGGGAGTATTCCTCCTCGCTGGGCTTGGCGACGGCGTGAACGCGGAAGTCGCGGGCGTCGATGGCGGAGGTGAGGCGGCGGATGGCCCCGCCCTTGCCGGCGGCGTCCCAGCCCTCGAAGGCGAAGACGATGGAGCGGCCGGCTTTTTGCGCGGAGCGCACGGCGAGGTTCAGGCGGCCGAGCCATTTGTCGCGCTTCTCCTCGTAGTCCTCGGCGGAGAGTTCCTGGTTGAGTGGCAGACCGAGCAGACGGCGGCGGCCAAAGGGGCGCAGGGGCTTGGGGCGGGGATCGGGTTTGGCGGCGGCGCGGGTGGTGGCGAGCCGGGCGATGCGGGCGCGGTGCTCGGTGAAGCGGCGGAGGATGAGATCGCCGATGGCCAGGTTGCGGGCGCGCTCGTCCTCGGCGTCGATCACGGTCCAGGTCGCACCGGGCTGGTGGGTGTTTTTGAGGATGTGGAGAGCGGTGCGCTCCAGCCGGTCGTAGATGCGGTGGTGGCGGCGATCTTCCTCGGTGACGCGCCAGGCGGTGAGAGGATCGGCGGAGAGGGCCTTGAAGCGGCGGCCTTGCGTGTGCTTGTCGAGGTTCAGCCAGACTTTGACGATGAGGGTATCGCTATCGACGAGGGCCTTTTCGAAGAGACGGATGCGGGCGAGATCTTCGTCGAGGGTGGCGAGTTCCTTTTTGTTTTTCGCCTCCTCGGACAGGGTCTCGGTATACCACGAGCCGGCGTAGATGCCGATGCGGCCGCTGGGCGGCAGACTGCGCCAGAAGCGCCAGAGAAAGGGGCGGGTGCGTTCGTCGTCGGTCGCGGCGTGAAAGGAAAACGTCTCCACGCCGCGCGGATCGAGCCAGCCGGAGAGGGTGTTGACGACATCGCCGCGACCGGCCCCGGCGACGCCGGCGATGATGAGGAGGATTTTGTAAGGCTGGGGCTTGAGGTCGATCTGAAGCTGGACGAGGGCCTCGCGCAGCTCGTTGGTGCGGGCTTCGTAGAACTTTTTGGGGATGCGGACGGAGGCGGCCTTCGGGTCGGCGCGGGAGACGGCGGCGGAAGGGAGTTTTTTCTTCGGCGTGGGCATCGGCGCAGAGGGAAGGCATCTCGCGGGCGGATGTCGAGGGCGGGCGCGCGGAGCGCGGCTGAAGGCAGAACGACAGAGGACAGAACGGCAGAGGGCGGAGGAGCTTTATTTGATGCGGGGGCCGGATTCGACGTGACCCTCGGCACTGAGGGTGAGGGGGGCGCCGCGTTCGAGTTGGTTGATCCACTGCATGGCGCCGCGCTTGAAATAAACGTCGGCGGCCTCCTTGCCGAGGGTGAGCTCAACCTGGGCGCGGGTGGTGGCGGCGAGTTTCTTGAGCGCGGCTTTTTTATCGGCGGCAGAGAGAGCGGGGTTGGCGGCGATTTTTTGAGAATCGGCGACAGTCGGGGTGCGCAGGGCGTAGAGGCGGTCGGGCGTGTCGGAGGGCAGGCCCAGGCGGGTGGTGGCGGCGACGGCGGTGGTGTAGTCCTGGTCTTGCTTGAGCTGGACGGAGACGTAGCGCTCATCGCCTACGACGGTGCGTATCCGGTCGTTGAGGGCTTGTTCGGCGGCACGGCGGCGATCCCAGTAATCTTTGTCGCGCGGCGGCGGATCGCCGTCGCTGGAGAAGGGGTCGCGGAAGTCGGAGAACTGGTCGTCGAAGGCTTTTTGGGCGGCGAAGATCTGGCGGTATTCGGATTCGGAGGCGTTAAACTGGGTCATGCGCCAGCGGAGGGTGTTGGCAGTGGGGGAATCGCGCAGGGCGTGGGCGGCGCGCTCCTCAGGGGTGAGGAGGGCGGCGATGTCGCGCTCGCGCTCGACGCCGAGCAGGCGGATGGCCTCGCGGTCGGCGGGGAGCTCGAAGCCGTTGGTGCTTTGGCGGAGGTCGCCGAGAAGATCCTGGTAGTCTTTTTCGATGCGCCGGAGAGAGACGGCTTTTTCGACGGGGAGGGCGCTGTAGCGTTTGCGCAGGGAGGGGTTGTTGGCGAATTCGTCGGCGGGCGTGGTTTCGCCCAGGAGGGCGGCGAGTTCGGTCTGGCGTTCGCGTTGGAGGGCCTGGCGGCGCTCGTTCAGGGCGCGTTCCTCGGCGGGGGTGCGCGGGGCGTTGAGCGGGTCTTTCCACCACTCGGCATCGTCGCCGGGGGTGGCGGGCTGAAGCTCCTTGAAGCGCGCTTCGTAGCTGCGCCGGACAGCGACGGTGACGAGTTGTTTAACGAGATCCGGCTCGACGCCGGCGGCGCGAAGCAGATCGCGCAGCCGGGCGGGATCGCGGGTGTTGAGGGCTTTTCCGAGGGCGGTGGCGAGTTCGGGGGCGACGGGGGCGGCGGGGATGGCCGGCGAGTTTAAAGTGCTGGTCGAGCGAGGAGCACCAGGGCGAGTGGAAGCGGAGGCGGAGAGGTTAAAAAAAGAGCCGGAGCCGGTGGCGGAGTGGTTGCGCAGCGAGACCGCGATGAAGGCGGCGTTGGCCAGCAAGGAGCCGGCGAGCAGGGCGGGGAGGATCGGGACGCGGGGCATGGAAAGAGGCTAGGTGCCCGGAGCGGTCGGGTAAAGCGCGGGAGCGGGCGGTGCGAGAGGATGATTACACGACGAGCATCCCTTGGCGGTCGGCAACCTGTATGGTCGCCTTTGCGCCGGAATTAAACTCGAGGAAGTCGGATTCGAATCCGTCGCTGAAAATGACGCCGCGTTCAGGCATGTGGGATTCGATCACCAGTTGAGTTCCCTTGTTTACCGTGCCGAACACGAGCTCGGTATTCGTCGTCTGGCTGGGAAAAGGTTCGCGGACGGTGAACACCAAAGAAGGTGAGTCCCAGTCGAGTTTTGGAAATGTATTTTCTTGGGCGAGTTTATCGGACGGATTGATTCCGGCCATCAAACCCTGGGCTCCAGCGAGGAGACTGCTAAACCAGCCTGTCGATCCCAGGCCGGTGGAAACGATGACACCGCTGGAGGAATGGCGTTCGCGCCGGTCGCCATGTTGCAATGTGTAGCGCGCCGAGCCATGACTTTTAGGGCCAATGAAGAGATCGTTTACCGCATAGAGGGTCTGGCCATCGTTCAAGGAAGCCAGGGCCATCGTCACCGGTATGATCCGGCGTTTTTGGCGCAGGACCTCGGAGGTGACGGCGGGGAGATCGCGCATTAAAAACGGCAGGAGTTTGCCATCATAGCGCGCCGGATCTGGATTCACGGCGATAAGCGGCTGGCCGTTGAGATACTTTAGCGTGTTGGCCACAAGACCATCCTGGCCAACCGTGACGATGCTATCCGAAGGGCCAAAAATGAAGTTGGGGAGAAAGGACCGATGCACGACCTGAAGGCGCCCGAGTTGCGCGAGGCTTTGCTGTGCTTGGGCGACCGCGCGTTTGTAGGTTGCGTCCTCCAATTCGTAGTCGGCGAAATCACCGCCCAGTTGCTCCACGTAAAAGCGCGCCTGGCTTGCCGTGTTGAAACGCGCCTTGAGTTCTTCAAGGCGCGTTTCGCGCACGATGAGCACGATTTTACTTTCGGTGAGCCGCTCCATGTCACGACTCGCGTTTGCCCATGAGTTCGCGAAGCAAGTCGGGGGAAATGTTCAACTGACCGATTTTGTCGGCCCGGCCGGCCATTTCCTGGAAGGCGACCGCGATGAGTTGCTCGGGATTCATGCCTGCGTTGGCCAGGGCTTGCAGGGTGCGGGCATCAGCAGTGCCCAGCGCCCGCATGGTGGCCTCGATGCCGTAGGCGCGAGCGTCCGACTCGGCGCGTGCGTTGGTGGCGGTGAGCGCCACGAGTTCGGCTTTCTTTTGTTCCAACGCGACACTCGCCGCCATTTCCGCCTCGCGAAGCAGGCGTTGCTTTTCTTGAACCGCACGGTCGGCGTCCATTTTCGTTTCACGGATCTGGCGCTTTTTGAGCTCCACCGCGTTCTCGGTGTTAAATTCGTTTTCCTTGATCGCGCGCTCGTTTTCAACCGCTGCGTTTCGGCGCCGGAAGATGGCTTCATCGGCTTCCTTCAGCAGTTGCTCACGGGTTTCGGCTTCGAGGGCGCGGGCGGTTTCCGGCGTGGGTTTAATGGCGAGCACCGAGAATCCGATGATCTCAAGGCCGAGTGCGGCGATTTCAGGCGAGGCGATTAACTTCGGGCGGAGATTCTCCACCAGGGCGTCGGATTCACGCACGGCCTGGCGCAAGGCAAGGCGCTGGATCTGGGCGCGAGCGTGGACGTTGACGATGTTGATGAGGCGTTGCGGCAGTTTCTCGGGGTCGTCGGAAGCATAGCCTTGTCCGTTGGTCGAGAGGGTGAAGTCCATCAGTGTGGCCAGTTTCTTCGGGTCGGCGACACGATAGGTGATCTGCCCCTGGATGGTGACTTTTTGGAAGTCGGTCGTGGTCTCCTCGAAGATGAAAGGCACTTCGTTACTGGCGGTGGGGATGGCGACCAGCGAGGTGGTGGGCGCATAGTAGAAAAAGGCGAGGCCGGTTCCTTCGCGCACGAGCACGCCTTTTTGGTATTGGAGCAGGTAGATGGTGGGCTGGACCTTGATGAAGCGAATGCCGAGCATGGTGGTGGGTGTTAAGGATTGGCTGGGGACGGGAAATTGCAGGTTACGTTTTGGCCGGCAGCAATCGTCCGAATCCGTGGATAAGGACAATCACGAGAAAGACTAGATTACGAACCAGGACACCTGGCCAGAAAAGCGGAATGGAACCGACGGGTTCGGTTTGGCTGGCTTGTGTGGCAAGTCGGGCGGCAAGGGTGCGCAACCAAGAGGTGGAACGCGGCCATTCGGATAGGCCCTTGAGAAGGTCTTGCGGGATCGCGTCCGCGCCCAGATCGGCTCCTGCCAGGGCTCCAACGATCGCGCCTGCGGTGTCGGTATCGCCGCCGCAATTGAGCGCCGCCTCCAGCGCACCACGGAAATCACCCCGATGACGCCACCAGGCATAAAGGGCGACGGGCACGGTGTGGAAAACGTAGCCGCTCACGCCGTCAGCGAGTCCGAGGCGGGCGGCGAAGGCGGGCACGGTGAGGTTGTCGCGGTGGGCGGCATCCATCTCGTCCACCAAGTGCCGCCACTCGGGAAGGGCGTCGAGTTGGCGGAGGATTTCAATGGGTGAATCGGTTGCGGGATTGGCGGTCCACGCCGCGATTTCCGCGACGGCAAGGGCGCCGATGAACGCGCGATGATCGGTGTGGGTGAGGCGGGTCGAGGCCTCCACGAACTGGCGTCGGAGTGCCGCGTTGTGAGCGAAATGAACGCCCAGCACCGCGCTGCGCATGGCGGGGCCATTGCCGGCTGAGGCGACGCCGCTACGGCGCGGGGAAACGCCGAGCCAAAGCTTGAGAATGGCGCGACCGGTCGCCAGTCCGACACCGGCGGGGAGGCCGGCGAGCCACCAACGAAGTTTTCGCGCGAGGGCGGCTTGGAAGGCGGCGGCGGCCTCTGGATGTTCGAGGAGACTTTGTGCGACCATGGTGGCGTGTTCGGTGTCGTCACTGATCATCCCACGGCCGACGATGAAGCGGTATTTCCAGACGCCTTTCCAGCGAGCGGCGATGCGTTTTGGGTGAAGGCCTTCGGAGGGCAGGCCGAGTGCGTCGCCGACAGCGGTTCCAAGCAGGACGCCGGCGAGACGTTGGGGGTGGTTGGGCGGTATCTTCACTTGGCGCGGCACCCGAAAAATAGGCATTGTTACACGTTTTGGTAAATAGCCGAGGCGCGACGGAGATTATTAATTAATGGTATACAAGATGGGGTGGTTTCGAGGTCTGGATATTTTTAAATAAAACTGTGACTGAAATGAGTGAACCAACCGAAGGTATGCTGAGGAGTGCCGTCCGGGCGCGCCAAGGCGATCATCGTGGGAGCAGACCAATCGCTCCCCACGCGGCCGATCATCCCGCGCGGCTTGGTCATGTTGGTCTTGGCCACTGACTCGTCGAGGAAGACAAGCCACGCCGGGTCGAGCCCGCCTTGGGCCCGATTCCAGCGACATTGTTTTTACGCGGCATCGCGCCGGTTTTACTCGGTCCGCATGGAGCGTCTATTTTATATGCCAGACTCAGCTTCCCGAGCATCTGATGAATATGTTAGGTGAAACGCCTAACGCGGCACCCGAGACGGGTGCACGCCCAAGACCACAGAAAACAGCTGCTGCGGAAGGATCCACCCTGAGTGGTCGCTTGGATTTACCCACTGAAAATCTCGAAGAACCTTTTAAAGTGTGGGATTTAGGTTGATCAATCGTGCCAAAAATCAGTTAGCACCGAGTTGAATTTCGTATTTAAGTGTATTGCGAGCAGCGTCAGTGTTTTCGGTGAAATGAAAACCGACACCGGTTTCCCCCGCGATCACCGACTGCATGCCACCAGCGCCATCCCTGGCCCAGGCGATATTTTCAAACTGCACGCGCAACAGGGTCTGCTTTAATGAATAAATGAACACGTTGTCCGATGCGCGCATACGTAACGAAGGATTGATGGCCACTGGCGCCATTCGAACCGAATGAACAGCGGCAATCGCTCCGCGAGGATCGCGAAGGTTTAGCGCCTTGAAAGTAGCCATTACCTTCACCGAGTCAGGCAGGCAGACATAAGTCTGTTCGACGCTAAAACGAGGGTGTTGCACGGCAACTTCGAACACCGTGTTTCCATCAATAATCGATTTGCGCACAGTGGCAACATAACCGACGTCGTCCACTCCGCCAACATTGAACCATTTGCGGCGTCCATCGGTTCCAACGTAGCTTCCCTGCAAACTGATTCCACCGATCGATTCGACTAGAATCTCATCACGCGCAGTGGATAAAGATTGGATAAAACCCTTATCGCTCACCTCAAAATGATAAGTCTTATTACCATACTTGCGGCCTTCGTTCGCGAGTAGATCATTAGACACTAAAGCCACTGGTGCGGGAGCAGGAACGGGCGACGGAATCGGAGCAGGAGCCGGAACGGGCGCAGCAGGTGTGGGTGTAACGACGGTTGGTGCCGGGATAGTTGTCTCAACAGGAGTAGGCGTTACATTACGCTGACCTGACTTGGGTGAACGCATGTAAAGTCCCATGCCAACAAGCGCCACCACCACGCCTACACCGGCAGCGATAAAAACGGGGGCCTTGCTACGCTTGGCAGTTGAGGGAGCCGGAGTGGCGTTTTCTTCGACCGTTACAGCGACTACAGAAGTGGGGATCGCTTTAGGTGTTGGTTTAAGAACAGGTTTGGGAGCTGGCTTAGGGGCGATCGCGGGCTTGATGACGGGAGCGACAGCAGCGGATTTGGCGACAGGCTTGGCCGCATTGCCCGGGATGGCCGCAGGTGCCACTGCACTCTCAGCGGCAGGGTTTTCAGAGTTTACGACCGACTTCGTGGCGACAAATGGTATCGCCGTCTTGGGTTTAGCAAGGGATTGGGCAATAAGATTGTCTAACGAAGGCTGCACCCAAGGCGACGACGAGGAACTAGCAGCGGCTACATGCAAGAGAGCAGCTGCGGAGAAGGGAATCTCGACGCCACCAGCATCCATGCCCAAACGGCCCGCCACGCTTGATCCCGAAGGACTGAAAAACTTAAGCCCCAAAGCCGAGGCAAGACCTGCCCCAAACCAAGCCTGACTGGACGCGAAACCCGCCAAGTAGATTGAAGCTGCGGGATGCCCCTCCAACGCGGTTTTAAGGGGCGGCACAAGGTGCTCGCATATCTTGACGCAAGCCTCGCTAAAGTCGTAAGTGTCGTTAAAGAAAAGTTTGCCCGCTGCAGCGCGGAACTTAAGGCCAAGTCCCTTTTGAACTGACTCAAAAATCTGGGTATAACCGAGAGGAGCTGAAGAAACCCCCTTCACCCCGTTGGCATCGACCCAGACCAACCAAGCTTCGTCTAAACCAGGAATAACGACCAGGGTCGTTTCATCTTTTGCAATCGCACCAATGACTGCGGCTATGTGTGCGGGGGCGGCCAAGACTACGTTTGCAGGCGCCAAACCGAGCTCCCCAAGTGATTCGCCAAGAGTAGCAAATGCATTGGCGTCGTATACGGAAAGCAGCCAGGGGGTGGCAGATGACGCGTCTGGAGCAAGGCCCGTGACCGTATCGCACACCACTGCTAGAGGTTTTGCCTCGAACCCGTGAGGAAGGCTAGCCAAGTGGTCCTGTAGCGCGCCAAGTTGACGGATAGAAGACGCCTCACTCTCCGTCGAGCGATGCAAGAAGATACGATCTCCGAAGATGGACGCCCGAACAAGTCCGGCGATTTTATGCTCCGCAACAAACGCTGCAATATCGGCCTTGGCCTCCGGTCGGAATGCGTGGCAAGCGACGACTTTCTTTCCTGAAACAATCAAGACATGGAGCGCATGGGGCGCAAGTTCAGCGAAGACCAGAGTGGGGCTAGTTTGGATGGCCATGGCGATTTGTGGTATAGGGTAATTAAAGGGGATATATCAAAGGAAAGATTTAACACTTTCTTGGAATTTCTTACGACGTAATTCGAATTCTTTTTCCTTTTCTACAAAGGCGGCGACTTCTGCATCCAAAGCTTCGCGCTCAACGACATATTCCTGGCGTTGTTTATCAAAGTTTGCGTTCTCCTTGGAAAACTTGGCACGTTCGACCGCGAGACCGGTGAAACCGGCGTCTAGCTCGGCGCGTTTCGCGGAATACGCAGCCTGCTCCTTCTCGAGCTTCTTTTCACGTGCAAGTATCTCCTGACTGGCCTCCTCGACACCGGCGAGGTCGGCATCCAGCCGGGCGCGTTCGGAGTTGATCGCCTTGCGATCAAAGGAGAGCTGTTTCTCGGTCTCGGCTACAGATGCCACACGGGCATCCAAACGTTGATCCCGCTCATCGAGAGATTTGGATCGCGCATCGAGCTGGCTGTTGACGAAAGCGGACTTTTGCTCGGCCTTGGCGAGAGTGGCAACGCGTCCTGATACATCTGATTCACGCGCTGAGACCTCTTTTTCACGAGCCGCAAGGGCCTTGAGTGAGGATACATGCTCTGCTTGGGCCGCCTCGAGATCGACGATAGAAGCACGGAGTGAAGCCTGTTCTTTGACGAGCGCCTGACGTTCGGCCTCGAACTTGGCCCGCTGCTTTGCGAGCTCGGCTTCGATACCGGCCAACTCCTTCTCCCGACCGGCGAGTTTGGCTAGTTCTGCCTCGCGTGCGGTGATCTTCTGTTGCTGCGCGTCGAGCTCACCGTGACGCTTTACGTTCTGTTGTTCCCTGCTCGTAACCGCCTGCTCGGCACCGGCTAATTTTTTGCGATCGGCCGCCAATTCGGACTGGGCAGACTCCAACCCGCTCATATCGGCGGCGAAGGCCGTGTGCTCTTTGGCAAGCGACTTCCGATCCGCATCCAAAGTGGCCCGGACGGATACAAGTTCGGCCTCGGCTGCCGCGACGAAGCTTTCACGCTCGGCAACTTTGGCGGCAAGAGCTTCGCGTTGGACCAATTTTGCCTCACGCGCCTTGATCTGCGCTTCGTGATCAGACTCGGCTTGAGCGAATTTTTTCTTTGCGGCCTCAAGATCGTTTTTCTGTTCCGAAAGTTTTGATTCCCGGGCAGCTAGCGCTTCGTCGGCCTTGGCCGCTGCGAGCTGAAGCGATTTGATCTCTGCCTTCTCAGTGGCGATTCCTGTATTCGCGGATTCAATGCGGACAAACTCCTGCTTGATGCGTTTTTCGTCTTCGGCCTGACGGCTGACACGTTCAGCCAGGGCTTTTTCCGCAGAGGCGATGGAATTTGCTTTGTCGGAGGAGGCTTTTTCGGCGGCAGCCAATGCCTTGTCACGCCCAGCAATATCCTTGTCCCGTTGATCGAGCTTCTGCCGATCACCTTCGAGCTGTTTTCCACGTTCCTGCAGGGCGGACTCACGATCAGCGAGCGAGAGCTCTGCCTTGGCAAATTCGACTGCTCTTTTTTTCTGATTTTCCAGTCCAAGGGAGAGTTCGGCCTTGGACTTGTTCAAATCAGCTATCTCGGCTGCCAGCGTATTGGCTGCCTCTTTAGCCCGAACTTGGTCGGCATTAAGGGCCTGCCGGTCTTCCACAAGTTTTAGCTCTGCGGCTTTAGCAGCATCCAGTCGGGATCGGATGTCCTGCTCCTGACCGGCAAGCTCGCGTGAACGCTCACCCAGGCGGCTCTCCTGTTGTTCAAGCTGGCTTCTGGACTCGGCCAGTTCTTTCGATGCAGCAACTTGGGCGGATTCACGCGCGGATAGACTGGTCGCCTCCGCCGCTAATTCCTGGGTTCGTTTTGCGAAAGATTGCTCGGTCTTGGCGACTGCGGATCGAGCGTCGTTGAGGGCGGTATTGTCCCGTTCAAGACGTTCACGTTCCTGGCGGCTTTTTTCCTGTTCCGCCTGCAGGGCGGCAAATCGCTCGGCGAGTTCGGCCTGTTCACTTTGAAGTGCGTTAGTGGTGGCGTTGAGTTTTTGTTCACGCGCGGCGAAAGCCTGGTCCTTGGCCGCGATTTCGCGATCAAGTGAAGCAAGCTTCTTGGCTTGGGCTTCATGCGTTTTTAAAGCCTCGGCCAGAGCAATCTCGCGATCAGAAAGGTCGATTTCGGCCGCCTTCAACTCCTTGGTTTTTACAGCGGCTGCGGCTAGGGCGGATACGGCGGCGGCACGCTCGGCCTCAAAGTTGGCCTTTTCAGTGGATAGGCGACGCGCCTCTTGTTGGATGCGGGCATCCTCAGCCTCGATTTCGGACTGCCGGGCGACGAATGTCTCTTCCTCGGCACGAACTTTGGAGAATTGCGCGGCAACTTTCTTTTCCTGTGCGAGGACCGATTTCTCGCGCACAGAAAAGTTTTCCTCACGTTCTATGACCGACTTTTCGAGGGCACTCAGTCTCGACTGGGTGGCGACCAACGCCGACTCGCGCTCCGCAAGCTCGGATTCGGTTTGGGAAAGTTCAGCGGCTCGCTTTCTGTGCAATTGCACAGAGGCACCGGCGGCGGATTTTGCCTCCTCGAGCGCAGCGGCTTCATCCGCAACGGCTATCTGCTCCGCTCGTAGATGGGCACGAGCGGCTTCCACCTCGGCTTGGCGTGAATTTAACTCGGACTCCAGTGTTTTTTGAGATTTGCGCGCAGACTCAAGCTGGGACTTGGCTTGGGCGGCTGCGGCACGATCAGCCTCAAGTTCATCCCGCTGGCCATCAAGTGTCAGCTGAAGCTCGGCTAGTTTATTCTCACGCTCCGCGAGGGCGGATTTGCTTGCCTCAAGTTCCGCGCGCAGGGGGGCGATGGCCTTATCCGCATTGGCCAGCTCGCTGGCGCGAGCAGCGTTTTCTTTTTGGAATTTTTCCGTGGCGGCAACGCTGGCCGCCAGCGCAGCTTTTTCGGCATCTATCTTGCCGCGCTCTTCCGTGAGCTGGCTCTTGGTGGCGTCCAACGCCTTTTGTTGTTCGGTCAGGGATTCATTCTGCTTGCGAACCTCACGCTCGGCGGCGATGCGACGGTCTATCTCTTCCTGATTTTGCTTTTGAAGCCGCTCACACTCGGTGCGCAAAGCATCGAACTCGGCCGAGTTAGCGGGAGCTCCGCCCTTGGCCTTGGTCGGGGCGGCGGATGGCGCGACGGCCTTCACTTCTCCCGCGAGAAACAAGGTGATCTCCTGCCGGCATTGCTGGGCCAGGGAGGCGGCTTGTCCGCTAAGTTTAGCTTGAAGCAGCTCCGTAACTCGCGCGAAAAAAGCATTTAAGTTAAGGGGAGGATTGAAAAGATCACGCACGCCGAGGCGTATCGCCTTCACTGTGATCTCCATCTCCGGCTTAACGCAAAGGAGCAGGATGGGCGCTTTGCGCTGAATGCCTCGAATCTGCTCGCACAGGGCCAAGGGCTCTTTGCCCAGCTTCGTGCCGTCGTGAATGATGAGATCGAATTGCTCGGATTTGAGCATCATATCCATCTCTTCCGAGTTGGCTATGTCACGAGCGTAGAAGCCATTGGCTTCGGCTACAAATGACTTGGCCTGAAAGATATCTGGACCGGTGCGAACTAAGAGGATTTTCGCAGACACATCAAAGAGGGGTTAAGGTGCTATGGTGAAGACGCGGGGTAAGACGAATGCCACTAAAACGGAAATTTTATACTTAGAATTCGTGAGCCAATGTTCAAGAAGTGTTAATAAGTATTTGTTGCCGGAGCCAAATGGTCGGCCGTAACCGGAGCGAAAGCTCTACCGAAGAGAACATCCTTCACCGGTAAAGAGCGGTCTGGGGGGCGGGCGCCAGCACGTTATAAGTGCGGATGGCGGTTCGCCACCAAGCCGCAAGACGATCCGTGGGCAAAGACCACAAATCGCGATGCAAGGCGGCCATCGAGTCCGCATCGAGCATGATGGCGAGTTTTTCACGCGCCGGAAGGGCTGACGGCCCCTCACGTAGCAGTCGTTCACGCAATGGCGCGAAACGTTCCTCGCTGACAGCATCGGGAGCCTGCTCGCGTTCGCGAAGCAAGGCGAGATGCACGGCGTTCACGTAAGGATCGAGCACGGCCTGCATCAGTCCATAATCTGAAGCCAGTTCTGGTAACGGCGGAGTATGGCGACGGCAGGCCTCAAGGTTGCGCGTCAAACGCGATAACTCCGCAGGCGGGTAGAGTTCCTCTGGAGTCGCGAGCAAGCGCAAGCGCCGGACAAACTGTCCCGGAGCAAGCTGTCCAGTGACGAGAGAAAGCGGAATCGAACTCATCATGCCGATCACGATCGGCGCAAGCCAGGCGGCGAAAGCCGGATTCACCCATAACGCGAACCCGCCCCAACCGATACCGGTGAGCGTATGCCCCGCATGGGTCAGGATGGCCTCGCGCCATTCAGGATCGCCTTCCGCACCGCGCCGTTGAGTGACCCAGGCCACGCCGCTCCCCGTCAGCGTGAGCAGAATAAACTTGGAGTGAAACAGCATCAACACCGGCGCGAGCAGCGTGAATACAATCGTCTCGCCCACCGCACTGGCCACCACCCTCAACCAACCGCCGAACTGGACTGCGGAGCCGGGACGTCGCGCCAGATCCACCAAAGCCAGCACCTTCGGCAGGAAGAGCAGCCCGAGCGTGCCAGCGAGAAGCAGCAGCGCCTGGGAACTGAAATCGAGACGAAGGTAGCGGGCAAAACTATCCACCGGCAAGGGGGTGAGTCCGGTCGCCGCGTAGCGCCACGCGATGACCGATGAGACCACCAGAAATGCGAGCCAAAGCGGCGAGGCCAGGTAGGCCAAAATGCCGAGGGCGAGATGTAGCCGGTTGGCGGCATGCAAGCCCCGTGCGGTTAGCAACCAGGCGTGCTGGAGATTACCCTGAAGCCAGCGGCGGTCGCGTTTGGCGAAATCGATCAGGTTGCCTGGGCATTCCTCGTAACTGCCCTCGATATCCACCGCCAGCCATACGGCCCAGCCGGCGCGCCGCATCAGTGCGGCCTCGACGTAATCATGGCTAAGTATGCGCCCGCCGAAGGGCTCGATACCGGGCAACTCGGGCAGCGAACAATGTTCGATGAAAGGCGCGACACGGATGATCGCGTTATGTCCCCAGTAGTTCGCCTCGCCTTGCTGCCAATAGTTCAAGCCGGAGGCGAATACCGGTCCGTAAAGACGGCTGGCGAACTGCTGGATGCGTGCGAAAATCGTCTCACCATTCACCAGCCGCGGCACGGTCTGGATGATTCCCACACCGGGGTTGCGCTCCATCAAACGCACGAGTTTGCAGATGGATTCGCCAGTCATGATGCTGTCGGCATCGAGCACCACCATGTGGCGGTAACGGCGGCCCCACCGGCGGCAGAAGTCGGCGAGGTTGCCCGCCTTCTTGTTTGTATTCACCCGGCGCTTACGATAAAAAATCCGCCCGCGAGCGTTGAGCTGACGGGTGAGCGCAACCCAGGCGGACTCCTCCTCGATCCAGCGGTTCGGGTTGCTGGTGTCGCTAAGGATAAAGAAATCGAAGGCCTCCAACTGCCCCGTAGCCTCCAGCGAACGGTAGATGACGCGCAGACCTTCGAGCACACGCGAGGAGTCCTCGTTGCACACCGGCATCACTATGGCGGTCGGAGCAGTGATCGGACGGGCCTCATCCTCGGGGGTGAGACTGTTGACTATACGGCAGGGATCGCCCGCACCCAAGCGCGCCACCCAGCCGATAACGGCCTGCACCGCACCGAACGCAACCAGCGCGAACAGCAAGGCGAAGAGCACGAGATGCACGATCTTCCAGTTATCCATTCCGGTCCGCCAGTGCAGGTCGGCCATCAGCAGCACGGCGGGGCCGGTCAGCAACAGGGTCAACGAGGCGACAAGAATGCGGCGTTGGGTGATACGGGTGCCGTCAAGAAGGGCGGGGTCAAAGCGCGCGGCGCTCATAAGATGTTTTTTCCGTTAAATGAAAAGTGAGACATACGGGTGCGGGCGCTTAGTGGGTCGCAAACCAGATCGCACCCAAAAGGCCGACGAAAAGAAACCAGCCCACGATAGCGCGTAGCAAGGGCCAGCGGCGGAAGGTGCGCCACGCCTCATCGGCGACGTTGGCGATAGGACCGAAATCAAGGGGGCGCGGCACCATGCGGGTCACTTCCATTTCAGGGCCGGCCTCGATATAGGCCGCGCGCATGGCCTCGACGAGGTCGGGCGGCGGAGTGGCCTCGGCCAGAAAATGCTGGGGCCAGCGGGCGGGCACATCGGCCAGCACCAAAGCGATACGTCCGCGGGTGCCGAGGCGCTCGTCGTCAGGATCGACGGCGTCACCGAGCACACGCGTAAACCAGGCGTTGGTGCGCCGCTCCGCCTCCCGCATCGCCAGCGCCACGGGATCGACCGAGTCGGCGCCAGTGCTGGACGCGGCATGCGCCTTGACGCGCGCGGAGTTAATGATCTCCACCACCAGCCGATTAAGCAGAAGGCGACTCTCAATCTGGTGGGCGCGCAGATAGCTTTCTACGCGAAGAAATGCCTCATCCCACTGGGAATCTGTTTCAGGGGCCAGGGCAGCCGTCAAAGGAGCGGGACTCATGGTATCCAAGTATAGACCCAGGTCTCGGAAATCGGCTGGTAACCGTCACGCAAGCGGCACCGGAGCTCCACCGGACGAGGGGCACCGTCAGGCTCGATTTGCAGAGCCACACGCCACCCGTCGATGCCGGGATGCCGGATAAGGGTTTGGTGACGAATATGCGCACCAGGCCCGATCTCGAATTGTGGAGCCATGTTCGCGGAGTCGCGTTTGCCAAGATCCGCCCCGGCGAAATCGATCCAGAAAAGGCGGCCCTTGCCACCGCCGGGGAGGTTGCCGGTGCGGGTGGAAAACACGCGGGCGAGGCCGTCGTCCGAAGGCTGATCCAGCGCCCACGACATGCGGTAGGCGAAGGCGGCGGGTTTGTCCGGACCGGGTTTTTTCTCAGGCACCCAATAGGCGACGATGTTGTCGCCATATTCGTTGTGCGTGGGTAGTTCCACCAAGCGCACCGAACCCGCGCCCCAGTCGCCAACCGGCTCGATGAAGACCGAGGGTCGCTCATGATAACGCGCCTCGAAATCCTCGTAGTGGGTAATGGTCCGGTCGCGTTGCACGAGGCCGAAGCGGACGGGCTTGGTGGACTTAAGGTCGGTGTTTAAAATATCGGCAGGGTTTTGCAGCGGACGCCAGAGATGCGCTCCATCGGCGGACTGTAACATCAGGCCGTCGGAATCATGGACCTCGGGACGCGGATCGCCAGCGGGACGATCGGAGTTCTTACCATACCAAAACATGCTGGTCAGGGGGGCATAGCCAGGCAGGTCAACTTGGGAGCGGAAACTTAACTCAACTCGCACATCGATGACGGTTTCACGCCCGGGATGCACCACAAACTCATAGGCACCGGCCACGCGGGCGCTGTCCAGCAAGGCGTAAATGACCAGCGACTTCGCCCCGGGCAGAGGTTTGCCGATCCAGAAATCGGTAAACACGGGAAACTCTTCGATCTTGCCGATGACGCCGGAATCGACCGCCAGCCCGCGAGCGGAGAGTCCATAGATTTGATTGGAGCCGAGAGCGCGAAAATAGGACGCCCCCTGAAAGGCGATCAGTTCGTCATAAACGTCAGGCCGGTTAACTGGATAATGAATCCGGAAGCCCGCGTAGCCCATCGAGGAACGCATCCAGCCCAGATCACCCAGACGTCCGTAATTATAGAAATCACGAATAAACGGGATGGTCTGGACGTGAGTCGAGCTGAACTCACGGATTTGCACCGCCTCTCTGACCGCGCTGGTGCGGTGGAAAAGATGCAGCTGAAACGGCAGGTCCTCCTTCCGCCAAAGCGCCTGATCAGGACGGAACCGGATCTCGCGGTTGTCGTCGTAGTTCAGGGTGGCCAGTCGCTCGGGCAGCTTGCGGTCCGGTTCCTGATAGGGCGAGGCCGCGCGTTCGGCGGCGAGTTTGCGCACGTAGTCGAAATTAACTTCGAGTTTTTCGATGGCGGCACGCGACGACGCAGTCAGCGAAATCACCGCAAACACTAAAACAACCAAGCGTGGAGGCATAAGATAATTAGAAAATGGTAAGGCGATACCCGCAAGATACACCAGCACAGACACGCGGTCGCGCGCTTTCAACCTTAGTTAGCTATGATGCCACGGACTTGCCGTTTAAGGCAACAAGCGCCTTGCCAGGGACTTGACGCACCGTTTGGAAACGCACCCGAAATAGCTCATCCACGGTGTCCCTAACTTCGGGCGGAATACGCGATAACAACTCCTCGAGTTCCGGCAATGTCGTGAGTGCATCCTCAGGTTCTGCCGCAGTCTTAACCCGCACCGGTGCGGCTTGCGGCCCCTCGCGAGAGGCAATTTCAGTTCGCATCTGGGCCTCAAGCGCGTCGAGCGGTGGCCCCGAATCATCTTCAACGACCGCTGAAGCGTTGAAAGCGGCCGGTGCATCCACCCACTCCTCCCCCGCCCCGTCGTGCGCAGGTTCTTCCGTGGAAGTGGCGCCGGAAGCAGCCCGCACCCCGGATGCGGAAGAAACGCCACGGATTGGAGCGGGCTTGAAGATGATCGCCGGCCAGATCACGGCGGTGGCTACGTCCTCGGCGACGGACGCCACCACACTCGTCTCAAGCCTCGCGATCAGGGCTTTTTTTTTTCGTCACCCGAGCCGTCGGCGGCTGGGGTGGAATCGGACGTCAGTTCGGCACTGAGCGAGGCGAGTTCCCTGAGCAGAGAATCTATGGCCCGGGCGCGAGATGCATCCACGGCCTTGAGCAGGGTAACCTCCAGATTGATCTTATCCGAGAGCCCAAGTTTTACGCTATCTTCGCCCTGCCGCAAAACATCCAGCATACGGGTCAGCTGCTCGGTCGTGAGCGAAACACCACCCAGACGCGGGCTGCGGCCTCCTTTAGCGACCGCCTCCAGCAAGGCGTCGCGGATGAGGCCCTGTAAATCCGTGAGCATGCGGGCAAGATCGCGCCCGCCTGCGTCGCATTCATCCACGATGCGCACGATTTCCTGATGGTTGCCGGCCGCGAGCGCGGCCGCGAGCGCGGCAAGGGTCTCCCCCGCGACGAGACCGTAAACGTCCAGCACATCCGACTCGGCTATGCTTGTGCCGCAGAAGGAGATCATCTGGTCGAAAATAGACTGGGCGTCACGCATGCCGCCGTCGGCCATGCGGGCGATGCAGGCGAGCGCAGTATCCGTTATCTCAATACCCTCGGCGGTGGCTATTTTTTGCAGGCGCTCGACGATGAGCGGAGCCGGTATCGGCTTGAGATCGAATCGCTGGCAACGGGAAATAATGGTCGGCAGCACCTTCTGGGGGTCGGTGGTCGCGAACACAAACTTCACATGGGCGGGAGGTTCTTCCAACGTCTTGAGCAGCGCGTTAAAAGCCTGCGCCGAGAGCATGTGAACCTCGTCGATGATATAGATTTTGAACTTACCTTGAGCGGGCGAGTATTGGACGGTGTCGCGCAAATCACGGACCTGGTCCACGCCGTTATTGGATGCGCCGTCGATCTCGATGACATCGAGGTGGCTTCCGGCGGCGATGGAAAGACAGGCCGGATCGGCGGGGTCAAAGTCGGCTTTGGGTCCGTCGGTGCAATTCAACGCCTTGGCGAAGATGCGGGCGGTGGAGGTCTTACCGGTGCCGCGCGGGCCGACGAACAGGTAGGCGTGGGCGATGCGGCCACGGGCGATGGCGTTGCGCAGGGTGCGAACGACGTGATCCTGCCCCACGACATCGTCAAAGGTCTGGGGGCGCCATTTACGGGCTATGACTTGATAGGCGGCGGTGGACACGTGGGCTTGAAAGCACGCGACGGACGCGGAAGCGCAAACCTGAAACGCAGTCGGAGTTAAAAAGTGGCCAGGCACTCCACGGCACTGGGAAGAACGTCGTCACCGTTGCTGCCTTCCGGCCCTGGCGGGGTTCACGCGCCTGCCCATGCATGGCGCCTGGCCGCCGGCACCGTGGGTGGGCGCACGGGGTAGTTCAACGCGAATCTTCAGGGTTTGTTTTCCGGAGGGGGCGGCGAGTCAGGCGCAGCCGACGGAGTCGGAGATGCGTCACCGGGCAGAGCGGGACGCACAGTGTCCGTCCCCTCGCGACGACGCTCCCCGGGAGGCCGTAGTTTCTCACGATCACCCTCGCGCTCGCTCATCCGGCGTTGGCGCTCCTCCATGAAAGCTTTCATACGCACACGCTCCTCGGCACGCAGGACTTTCAGGCGTTCGCGCTGGGCCGGAGTCAGCAAGGCCGCCACGGCGGTGTCCATCGCCTCGATCACGCGGGTCGCCTGGGCGATGCTTTCTTTGCGCATCTCCTTCAGCTCGTCGCTGGTCTTTTGCAGGATGGGCTTGATCGCATCCTTCTGTTCCTTGGTCAGATCCAGTCCATCGGTGAGACGTCGCAGTTGCTGGGGTCCGAAGTTTTCCGGCTTGGGCTGATTGTTGCCGCGAGGAAGTTGACGCACTGCGAAGCCCCCGGCCACGGCACCAGAAAGGAAAATGCCACCGCACAAAAGTGAGAGCTTAAGCGTGCGGTTCATGATTGCGTGGAAGTAATAACCTCGCCGACCGGATCGAAAAGGTCGGTGCCAACATCAGCGGACTTCGCCTCGGCGCTGACCGGAAGACTGCTCCAGACTACCATGGCGAGTGCGCAGGCTCCCGCCAGACCGAAGGCACGGGCGGCAAGACGCTCAAAAACCGCTCCATATGAAGGAGCGGAAGCAAGACGCGTATTCGCCACCACGCGGGCGGAAAACCCGTAAGGAGCCGTGCTCTCTGCGCAGTCGTGCGCTGAAGTTTCCCCGAAGAGCGGAGCGCGACGGGAGGCAGCGACGAGCCGGGTCCAGGGAGTGGAGGTTCGAGTGTTCATGAGTTTTCCTGTTGTTTAAGTTGTTGAAAGAGTTTCTGCAGTTTACGGCGAGCGCGGAAGGCGCGGACTTTTATGAGAGTGATGCTCCAGCCCGTGAGTTCACGGATCTCGAGCAGGGTCTTTTGCTCCAAATCCAGCATTTGCAGGACCAACTTGTCACGTGGTTCGAGTTGATTGAGGAGTTTGTGCACGAGTTCGTGGGCGGCAAGGGCGTCGGCCGTGTCGGTGGCGTCCTCGCGGGTGAGCACTGCATCCAAGGTGTCCGCCTCGGTCTCGGACAAGTCGGCCCAACGCAACTCGGGCCGACGCTGCTGGGCGCGCAAAGCGTCGATGCAGGTCGTCACCGCGATGCGCGACACCCAGTGGGATAGCGGCACCTGGCCTTGGTATTGTTCGAGTCGGGAGAACATTTTTAAAAAGATATCCTGCGCCAGGTCTTCCTCGGCCATACGCCGGGGACGCCGGGCGCGGACGATTCGAATGACCTGCGGGTAAAGATGATCAACGAGCTGTCGTGCGGCACCTTGGTCGCCCGCACGTATCCGCACCAGCCAACCGTCAATATCGGGTGGTGGCGGGTCTTCGTCGTGGGACATGGGGCGATTGATAAGCTTGCATGCACACCAAGCAAGACGCCATGCGCGAGCGCAGGGTTACGTTGCCCGATCCTTTTCCAGCGTGACCATGCGACGTCT
>JBEGTN010000123.1:0-3768 GCA_041179405.1 Verrucomicrobiota bacterium | reverse complement strand
GCGATGTCGTCGAGCTCGATGCTGGCGGTTTGCAGGCGCTCGGCGAGGGCGCGGCTGGCGGGGTCGAGGAGTTCGAGCTGGCGGGCCTCGCGGAGGACGCCGCCGAGGCGGGTGGTGAGGCCATCGTCGCCGGCAAGGCCGTTTTCTAGCGAGGCGCAAAGTTCGGAGAGTTCCTGGGCGCGGCTGAGGCGCTGGTGGTCGCGCTCGAGGGCCTCGACCGCCTCGTCGGTGAGTTCGAGGGCGTCGAGCTTGGCGAGCTGGGCCTCGATGAAGGCGAGCTGATCCGGGGCGAGGTGGGTTTCCTGGGCCAGGCGCTCGCGTTCGGCGATGGCTTCGCGCCAGGTGCGGTAGGCGTGTTGATACTGCTCGAGGGCGGGGCCGGCGCGGCTGAAAAGATCGAGGAGCTCCAGCTGGCAGGATTCCTTGAGCAGGCGGCGGGGTTCGCTCGGGCCGTGGAAGTCGATCCAGAGCTCGCCGAGACGTTGCAGGGCGGAGAGAGTGGCGAGGCTGCCGTTGATGGTGATGCGCGGGGCTTTTTCGCGCGGGAGGGAGCGTTTGAGCAGGAGCACGCCATCTTCGCAGGGAGGAAGCTCGAGCTCGGTGAGAAGGGCGTCGATGCGGCGGGAATTGGCAAAGTGCAGGGCGGCCTCGACATCGCAGGAGGCGGCGCCCTGGCGAATGAGGGTTTTATCGGCGCGTTCGCCGGCGAGCAGGCTGAGGGCGCCGAGGAGGATGCTTTTGCCCGCGCCGGTCTCGCCGGTGACGACGGTGAAACCGGTTTCGAATTCGAGGGCGACTTCTTCGAGGAGGGCGAGGTTACGGATGCGCAGGGTCTGGAGCATGGCTGGATTGCCAGTGAGCGGGGCGGGCGATGCGGCGCAAGCGGCTTCTGGAGCATTCACGGCGTGATCGTGCGTAGTGGGTGGGGCTCCAAGCGCGGTTTTCGGCTTGGGAAAAGCCATTGTGAGATTTGCGAGAATTTTTCTTGCCGATGGCACATCCGCCTGTGCTTACTCCGCCTCCCCAAATTTTTGGACCCTTAGCTCAGTTGGTTAGAGCGTTTCCTTGACATGGAAGAGGTCACTGGTTCGAGTCCAGTAGGGTCCACCATCTTATTAAGCCGCTTACCTTAAATGGTTAGCGGCTTTTTTTTGGGTGGGGTGGGTGACCGGGCGCAAAAAAGCCGCGCCTCGTGAGGCGCGGCAAAATGAAGTAAGGACCGAACGGCGCTTATTCGTCGTCGTCGTCTGGATCTTCGGACGAGGGACGGGAGAGTTCTTCCCGGCATTCGCTCATGACGCGAAGCCAGACTTCGCGCAGATCGAAGAGGCGCGGCATGGCGTTTTCACGGTAGTGTTTAAGGGCCGTGCTGTGGTCGCAAAGTTCGGGGTCGAGTGTGGCGAGCGTGCCGTTGAGGTCGCGCAGGGCGCGTTTGAACAGGCTGATCGCCATGGCGTAGTCGCCAAAGTCGAGGGCGGAGATTGCCTGCATCGCCTGATCTTCGCAGCGTAGGAGCGCGGCGTAGTAGGTGAGCACGAGGGAGGAGGGCACGTTGTAGTTATCGGCCACTACCAGCTCCCAACTGCGTTTAAGACTCAGGAAGATGGCGCGTGAGGCGACGTGTATGGGGTTTTTGTGGAGCGTGTAAGGCTCGGCCTCGTCGCTAATATCTACCTCATTCGGACCATCCTCGTCATCGTCATCGCCGTCGAGCACGCCATCGCTGGTCCACTCCTCCATGCCCCAGCCCATGAGACGGGCGGCCTCATCCAGACGTTCGGGGTGTGCGCTGAGTTTTTCGTAAAAAGCTAGGTAGCGCAGGACGATCTCGTCTTGATGCCGCAGGTAGCGCTCCCAATCAAATTCGTTCCAAATTAGTTCTCCGCGATCATCCCAGTCGTTGTCTGAAGGATTTTCCGAATTGGTGTTACTCATTCTTGAGAAGGATTAGTTATCCTGCACACAGGTTGGTTTCAGGGGTCTGGATTGCAACGGGAAAAAGCCGATTTATTGCTGAGCTCGCGCCATATTACAGATTGAAATCGGATGCGGGTTCACAATTGATTCACCTTTATCCCCTTTTGCATGAACCGCCCCGTCAACCACGCGACAGTGTATTTTGCCGGCCACGTGCAAGGCGTGGGTTTCCGGTATGCCGCTTTGCAGACGGCCAAGGAGTTTGAAGTGGCTGGTTTCGTGCGCAACTTACCCGATGGCCGGGTGTATCTTGAGGCGGAAGGCACGCCCAAGGTGGTGGCTGCGTTTATCGAGGCGGTGCGCGAACGCATGCATGGATTTGTAAAAAACATGGAACACGTCCAAATTTCGCGGCTCCCACAATTCTCTGGTTTTGAAATTCGATGAACACCCCCGTCCCTGCCATTTCAATCAAAGGTCTCACCAAGGATTTCGCCGTCACGCTGCGTGGCGTGAAGCTGCGCGCGGTCGATGATCTCTCGCTCACGGTCGAGGAAGGCCATGTCTTCGGCCTGCTCGGCCCCAATGGTTCCGGCAAAAGCACCACGATCAAGGTCATCCTCGGGCTGCTGGGGGCGACGGCGGGCGATGTGCGTGTCTTCGGTGTGCCGAGCCATGAGGTCGAGTCCCGCCGCAACGTGGGATACTTGCCCGAAGCGCCGTATTTTTATCGTTACCTCAGCGGCTACGAGCTGGTGCGGTTTTATGCTCGGGTCTGCGGAGTGCCGCGCAAGCAGCTTCAGGCGCGGGTGAAGGATGTGGTGGATTGGGTGGGCTTGTCCAAGGCGGCGGATCGCCGGGTGGGGACCTACTCGAAGGGCATGTTGCAGCGCATCGGCCTGGCCCAGGCGCTGGTGCATGATCCGAAGTTGATCGTGCTCGACGAGCCGACCGCAGGCGTCGATCCGGTGGGCACGGCGGAGATGTGCGAGCTGATCCTCAAGCTTAAGCAGCAGGGCAAGACCGTGCTCATCACCTCGCATTTGCTGGCGCAGATCGAGGATGTGTGCGATCGCGTGGCGATTCTTGATCACGGCAAATTGATCATCGAGGGATCCTTGCAGGAGATGGTCGGCCAGCGCGACCGGCAGGCGCTGATCGTGGATCCGCTGCCCCCGGCGGAGATCGAGGCCTTGCGCGGCTGGCTCGCTTCGCGCGGCCATGTCTTGAACGCCATCGAGCAACCCCGGGCCCGCCTGGATCAGATCTTCTTGAGCAAGGTATCCCGTGCCGGCCACGCCGGCGCCTCCGGCGGGGTGGGCAGCAACGTCGTGCCTAAGTCCTCCGCGCCTAACTCCACCCCTTCGGTGGCGGCTCCCCAAAAACCGAAAGCCTGATTTTCACCACCCATGAGCGCAGTCTCCGTTCCCTTTTCCTTTAGTCGCCTGGCCCTGATCGCCAGCAACACCTTTCTCGAGGCCGTCCGTCAGCGGCTGTTTAACTTTCTGCTCCTGCTGGCGGTCGGACTGGTGGCGAGCGCACAGTTTTTTCGCGACTTCAACTTCGGTTCCTCCGAGTTGAAGTTCATCGCCGATTTCGGCTTTGGTGCGTTGGTGTTTTTCGGCTCCGCGCTCACCATCACGACGACCGCGCAGTTGTTTTTCAGCGAGATCGAGAACCGCACCGCCTTGACGCTCCTCGCCAAGCCCATCTGGCGGGCCGAGTTTGTCTTCGGCAAGTTTGTCGGTGTGTTCGCCGTGATCGGCGTCTTTTGCGCGCTTACGATCGGCCTGATGATGGCGCTGCTGTGGCATCGCGAGGGCCAGTTGATGACGATCGACCCTGAGTCTT
>JBEGTN010000122.1:0-2667 GCA_041179405.1 Verrucomicrobiota bacterium | reverse complement strand
TCTTCACGGTGACGGCACCGGTGGCAACGCCGACTCCAGTGCAGCCGGCTCCGGTGCCTCCACCCGCGCCCGTTGTGCGTTTGCCTGCTTCTGTGGCTCCGGTGCCCACTCCCTCGCGCGCCGTCCCACCACCCGCCGCTGCTCCGGTTCCAGTGGTGCGGGTCACGATCACTCAAGAGGCCCGGGTTTACGCCGTGCTCGACGGCCTGCGCATCACCGGTGTGCGCGGCCTGGGGCTCGAAGCGCGAGTGCTGATGAACGAAAAAATCTACCGGATTAACGACCTGGTGGATCGTGAGCTTAGCCTTCGCCTCAGCGAAGTGCTTCCCGGCCTGCTGGTGTTTACCGATGCCACGGGCGGCACCTACAAAAAACCTCTCTGAACGATTCCTCGCGGTAAAAGCCAAACCCGGTCGCACACAAGGTGCGCCCCTACGTCGGAACGGACTCTCCGAATGTCGGCACGAAAAAGGCGGGCCCATCGGGCCCGCCTTGATGCACTACGCGGAGGTATTCAGGAAACCTCAGAGGCTCTGCGCGGCGGCGACGACGGCGTCGGCGGTGATGCCGAGTTCCTTCATCACGGTGCCGCCAGGGGCGCTGATGCCGAAGCGGTCGATGCCGACGACTTTGCCATCGAGGCCGACGAACTGATACCAGAGGCCGGTCACGCCCGCCTCGATGGCGACGCGTTTGCGGACGGCGGTGGGCAGCACGCTCTCGCGGTAGCCGGCGCTCTGGCGCTTGAAGCGCTCGAAGCTGGGCATGGAGACGACGCGCACGCCGGCGCCGAGGGTCTTCGCGGCGGAGACGGCGAGCGAGAGCTCGGAGCCGGTGGCGAGCAGGATGTGAGTGAGCTCGGCGGTCTCGCGGATGGCGACGTAGCCGCCGTATTGCACGCCGGAGCGGCGGGTCTCGACCGGGATCTCATTGAGGATGGGCATGGCCTGGCGCGAGAGCGCGAGCAGGGTCGGGCCATCGGTGCGGCTGAGGGCGGCGGCGAAGGCACCGGCTGTTTCCTCGGGGTCGCCGGGGCGGATGACATCGAGGCCGGGGATGACGCGCAGACCGGAGATGGTCTCGACCGGCTGGTGGGTGGGGCCGTCCTCGCCGACACCGACGGAGTCGTGGGTGTAGATGTAGGTGACGGGCAGCTTGGCCAGCGCGGCGAGGCGCATGGCGGGGCGGGAGTAGTCGGCGAACACCAGGAAGGTCGCGACGGAGGGCTTAAAAATACCGTCGTAGGCGACGCCGTTGGCGATGGAGGCCATGGCATGCTCGCGAATGCCGAAGCGAATGTTGCGGCCGGCAAGGTTGGCGGGCTCGAAATCCTTGTCGCTCGCGATGTAGTTAAGAGTGGAGCCGTAGAGGTCGGCGCTACCGCCGATGAGGAGGGGGAGCTTGGCGGCGAGGGGCTGGAGCACCTGCTGGCCGGCGGCGCGGGAAGCGAGCTTCACGTCGGCGGCGAAGGCCGGGATAACGGTGGAAAGCTCCTCGGCGGTAACGACGGTGGCGCGGCTCTCGAGGAGGGCGGCCTTCTCGGGGTTGGCGGCGGACCAATCAATGTAGGTCTTTTTCCACTTCTTGTAGGCGCGCTCGGACTTCTTTTTGAGATCGGCGAAGAGCTCGCGGACCTCGGGGCTGACGTAGAAGTGCTGGTCGGCGGGGAGGCCGAGACCGGCGCGGGCGGCGTCGATGAACTTGGCTCCGCCTTCGCCGTGGCCCTTCGAGGTGCCGGCGACCTCGGGGATGCCCTTGGCGATGGTGGTCTTGGCGACGATGATGTTCGGCGCGCCGACGGCCTTCTTGGCTTTGGCGACGGCACGGGCGACGGCCTCGATGTCGTGGCCGTTGACGAGCTGGACGTTCCAGCCGAGGGCCTTGAAGCGCTTCACGAAGTCGTCGTCCTGCGACTTGTTGGCCATGGCGTCGAGGGTGACGTCGTTGGAGTCGAAAATGAGGATGAGGTTGTCGAGCTTCTGGTGGGCGGCGAAGGAGATGGCCTCGAGGGCGACGCCTTCCTGCATGCAGCCGTCGCCGGCGAGGGCGATGACGTGGCTGTCGAAAATGGTGTGCTCGGCGGTGTTGAAGCGGGCGGCGGCCATCTTGCCAGAGACGGCGAAACCGACGGCGTTGGCGATGCCCTGGCCGAGGGGACCGGTGGTGCACTCGACGCCGGGGGTCTCGTGGAACTCGGGGTGACCGGGGGTCTTGGAGTGGAGCTGGCGGAAGTTTTTCACCTCGTCGAGCGGCAGATCGTAACCGCTGAGGTGGAGCCAGGAGTAGATGAACATGGAACCGTGGCCGGCGGAGAGGACGAAGCGGTCGCGGTTTAGCCAGCGGGGGGCGCTGGGGCAGTGTGAAAGCGCGCCACCGTAGAGGGCGGCACCAACCTCGGCTGCGCCGAGCGGGAGGCCGAGGTGGCCGGAGCTGCACTTATGGACGGCGTCCATGGCGAGGCCACGGGCCTGATTGGCGGCGACGGCGAGAAGGGAGAAGTTAAGAGCCATATTGGTAGGAGATGAAGGGTGAGGTTTACGTTTAACTGGAACGATGTGAAGAGACGAAAGGATGAGTTAGAAACGGCGGGAGCGGCGGGGGAAGCCCAAAGCCTATGAAAAAACTCTCATGCAGGGACGCGGACGATTCATGAGTCGGGATTGTGCG
>JBEGTN010000121.1:0-2646 GCA_041179405.1 Verrucomicrobiota bacterium | reverse complement strand
GGCTGAGCAGACGCTCATAGACCTCGTCCTGCAACTTGCGCAGGTCGTCGCTCTTCAGCGTGAGATAGCTCAGGCGGATGCGCAGGGCGCCGTCAACGTAGCGGCTGCGGGGATATTCCGTAGCCAGCCGCGAAGTGAGCACGCCGGCCTGGGGCAATTTCTGCTCCGCAGCGACCACCCGGCGGAGACGAAGATCGTCACGGATGGAGAGTTCAAGTTTCTCCAGCTCCTGCGAGAGAGGCTGGGAACGGGCGGTCTGTTGCTTCACTTCCAAAGTGTCGATTTTGGCCGAGGAAACGAAGCGGCTGCGGGAGAACTCCGTGTTGATCGTCTGCTGCGCCTCCAAGGCGAAGGTGAAGGCCTTGGCCGCCGCATCGTGATCGCCCGCCTTCTCGGCGTTGTCGCCGATCTTTTCCTGCTCGGTCACTTTCATGACCATGCCGGCCGCGTTCAAGGACTCGATCTCGGCCTGCACGCGGGTGAGCGTGGCCGTGTCAGCGTAACGAGTCCGGGAGTATTCCCGGTTAAGTCGTTCCAGCCAGTCGCGCGCGGAAGAGTAACTGGTCAATGCATCGAGCCAGCGCTGCTCGGACATCGCGACCTCCGCCTTCTGGATCGCGGCGCGGGCCTCCAGATGCAGAGGGTAAGCCGCCAGCGAGACGATGGATTGCTCCAGCGCGGACTCGCGGACGTAGTTCTTAAACTTGGACTCGGCGCCTCCGCCGTTGATCTGGCGCTGCAGCCTGAGCGCTTCCTTAAAATCTCTTTCCGCATCGGCCAGACGGTTGGCGGTCTGGGCCTCCTCGGCGTCCTTGGTCAACTGCTCCACCCGGCCGACCATGCGCGTGGCGCGGGCGGTATCCTGCATTTTTTCCAGGCGGATCAGTTTCTCCTGCTGCGTGAAGTCGGGCTTCAATTGACCGCGTAGTAACTGGCGCTGCTTCTCGATCGCGTTGTCCAGAATCGCGATCGACTCGTCGGTCAGAGTCCCTGCCGCAGCGATATCCTTGAATTTCTTTTCCAACACATCCACCTCGCGAACCATCTCCGCCAACCGGGGATCATCGAGCCGCATCGTGGGCGCCTCCGGCAAGTCCACCGAGGCAGGACCTGAGGTAGCTAGAAAATACCAAAGGAAACCAAGCGATAAAACGCCGACAATTCCGAGCACCCAAGTGCCGAAACGTTGCCAGAGATGAAAGAGTTGATGTTTGATACGAAGGGATAACATGCAGGGAAAAGGCCCAGCAAAAGAACCCGTCTGAAAAAAAGCAATCGCGCGCCGCATCTCTCCCGCCGCCGCACACCCCGGCTCCCGCAGGCTCGACAATCGCCCCCCTCTCCCGTTCCCCTGAACCCGTGTCTTTTGACAACCTAGTCATCCTCGCCCCCGGCCTGCTCGGCGCCTCCGTGGCCCGCGCCGCCCGCGCCCGCGCCCGCGCCGGTCACATCACCGTCTGGGCCCGCCGGGCCGAGGTCCGCTCCGCGTTGCGCGGCCAGCCCTGGATCGACACCGTGGCCGGCACCCCCGAAGAGGCCGTCGGCCACAAACACTCCGGCCGCACCCTCGTCGTGCTGGCCGCTCCGGTGGAACGCATCATCGAGCTTGATCGCCAGATCGGCCCGCACCTGCCCGCCAACTCCATCGTCACCGACGTGGGCAGCGTAAAAGGCCCCGTTTGCACCGCCGCCGCCGCCCACCCCCGCACCTCCGGCGCGCTGTTCATCGGCTCGCATCCCATGGCCGGCAGTGAAAAAACCGGATGGGAACACGGCACCGACACCCTGTTCGAGGGGCGCGTCTGCTTCGTCACGCCCGCCGACGGCACCCCGGCCGACGCCATCCACGCCATCGAGGACTTCTGGCGCGGCCTAGGCAGCACCGTGGTCAACGTCGCTCCGCAAAAACACGACGAAATCGTGGCCCACATCAGCCACCTCCCCCAGGCTCTGGCCACCACCCTGGCCTGTGCCCTGGCGGATCAAGACGGCCAATGGCGCCACCTCTCCGGAAACGGCCTGCGCGACACCTCGCGCATCGCCGGCAGCGACCCGGCGATGTGGATCGAGATTTTCCAACAAAACCGCGCCGCCGTGCTTGTCGCCCTGGAACGCTACGAACGCGAGCTGGCCGATTTCCGCCACTCGCTCGAACAATCCGACTGGAGCGCCGTGCGCGCGCAACTCGAGCGCGGCAAACAATGGCGCGACGGCTTCAAGCGCTGAGATTTAAAACCCGCCGGCAATCGCGCCCTAAATCCGCCCCCCTGGATCGCCTTGGAGTGCGGAGCCTCGGCTCCGCTTTCGACCGCGAGCCTCGGCTCGCCTTCTCGGTTCCCAATCCTGCGGGCCGCCAAGTCGCCCCGTCCAAAGCGGAGCCGAGGCTCCGCACTCCAAAAAACCGGCCCTTCCTCCGTGCCCTCGCGTCAGAGGCCGCTACGCGTCAGAAACGGGGTCGGGCCGCTAGGTGCTACATTGCCCCTGTTTTCGTGCGGGATTCGCTTATCGACTAGCATCTAGCGGCCTGACCCGAATGGCGCTTAGTTAAGGGGTGTGATCGGTGTTTTCCGTCTCCGGGAAGTGGATACGATCATTTCGTGCCTGGGCTTGGTGAGGAGTTGGTAGGATTTGGGGCGGCGTTTTACG
>JBEGTN010000120.1:0-4773 GCA_041179405.1 Verrucomicrobiota bacterium | reverse complement strand
ACCAAAAAATCGCCCGTGATGATCGGACTTTTTGGAACCGGATTTTAACCACAGATCCCACAGATAAATACCGGATAAAATCCCCTGCGCCTCGACTCTGCTGTTGCCTTATATCCGGTTCGTATCTGTGAAATCTGTGGTTAAAAAGTCTGAATGTTTGGGGCTGTTTGGTATAATACGGAATCCCCCTTGTTTTTAGACTCTGGCGAATAGGTAGGGCGTGACCGCTGGGCGCCCCCGGTTCGGTTGCGATTCCCAGTGAATGATCGCGGCGGGCCCAGCGGTCCCGCCCTACCATAAGCCTACACCAGACGGATAATCGGCCCGTTGCGGAAGCGGAAGTGCAGGACTCCGGTCAGACTCTGACCTCTTGACTCCGAGGAATCAGGATGAGCCGGCATATGCCGACAGAGTAGCGGGGGCTTCCAGCTCTCCTACGAAACCACGGGAGCAGGATGCTCCCGCTACCCTCTTCCAAGCCACCGGGAGCCCGGCTCATCTCAGTTCCTTCCTTGCCTCCCGATCCCCTCGCGGGGGCAGGATGTCTGAAACTGGCCGTTTCCGGGCTTACCAAACAAAGACGGCCCCTTGGAATGATCCGGTGCGGGCGACCGGGGTTTGGCTGCCACTGTTCTCCTTGATCTGGGCGACGGATCGCCAGGCGACGTGGCCATCCACAAAACCAACGTTTGCCCCAGTGGCGGTGCCGCCGTCGAGGTGATTGCACATCGACTTGCCCAAGGCGTTGGTGGTCGTGGTCCAGTCGGTGCCTTTTACGCCCAGCGCATCCACCACCAGCTCGCGACGACTGGCGGGAACCGTGGTAATGCCCGCGCCCTTGAGGTCCAGAGTGGTGTATTCGGACTTGATGCGATCGTTGTGATTGAGGTTGGGGACTTTTCCGTTTTCGAGGATGAGGGGCGGGCCTTTGCCGGGCTCTCCTACCAGCAAGAGATAATCCACGGCGGCATAGGTGTAGGTGGTGTAGAACTCATCCCCGACCGCCTGCTTGGAGGAGGGGCAATACATTACATTGCGACCGGCACCGCTGGTCAGATCGTCCAGCGTCACTTGATTGGACGGCGTCGTGGGGGTGCGCGTCCTCAGTATATCCCAGGGGCCGGCGCCGACCGGGCCGACGTTGGGGAAGCGTTGGTTCTTGTCCTGATTCGCCATGTTAATCAGCAGCGCGCAGAGCTGGCGCACGTTGCTGGCGCATCTCGCCCTGGTCGCGCTTTGGCGAACTTTGGCCACGGTGGGGATGATGATGGCGGCGAGAATGCCAATGATGGCGATGACGGTGAGCAGCTCAATCAGCGTGAACCCGCGGCGACGGCCGATGGGGGGAGGCGTGTGCATGAGGAGGAGAGGTTGGACGGACGGTTGAGGAACGAGCCGGGGCGGATCAGGGGGCGATGGTGATCGAGAGGCGGAGGAAACGACGGGGCGTGGCGCCGAGTGCCACGTTGTCGGTGTAGGTGATGGTGCCCGCGCTGGTGAGGCCGGTGTAGGTCTGCGCGGGGGCCCAGGTGACGAGGTCGGTGCTGGCTTCGACGACGTAACTGAGGGAGGCGTCGGCGATGTTGGCGAAGCTGAGGGTGAGGAAGGAGCCGGAGGTGCCGAGGGTGACGGCCGAGGTGGAATTCGCCACCTGGGGGTCGGAGCCGAGGGCGTATTCGAGCAGGTTGCGGCGGCCGTCGCCATCGGGGTCGGCGGTGTTGGCGCCGTTACCGGTGTTGTCGCTGCTGCCGAAGCGGGCTGCGCGCCAGGTCTGGATGGCGGTGAGGGGTGTGCCTACCACGCTGAGGGTGCTGGTGGCCTCGTCGAACTGGTAGATGCCGGAGGTCCACTTGCGGGCGCCGACCGCAGCGGCGTCGGCGGTGAAGCCGGCGACGGTGAAGGTGGCACCGTAGGTCTTGGCACCGCTGGTGGCGACGAGCACCCAGCTCGAGCCGGTGACCGTGCTGGTGATCGAGGTGTTGATGTTGAAGGTGCCGTCTAGCACCGCAGGGTTGGTGCCGGTGATGGCGTTGGTGATGCCGTTCGCGGCGGGGGCGAAGGTGAGGCTGCCGGTGCTCGCCAGGGTAAAGCCGGCGGTGTTGGTGAGGTTGAGGCTGCCCTTGTAGGTGTTGGTGCCGGAGAAGGTGACCAGGTTGGCGCCGGTGAGGGTCAGGTTGCCCGTGCCGGAGAGCGCGGCGGTGAGGACGAGCCCGCCGTTTTGGGCGTAGAGCTCGGAGGCGCTCCGGACGTTGATGACGCCGGCAACCGTGGCGGCGGCGTTGGCATTAGTGGCGTTGTGGATGCGACCGCCGTCGAGGATGCCGTTCGGGAGGGTGATGATGCCGGTGCCCTTGAGGAGCAGGTTGCCGCCGGTGAAGAGCACGAGGTTGTTGCCCGCGAAGGTGTAGTCCACGGTGTCGGCGGGGGTGCGGAGGCTTTGCACGTCCACGAGGTAGTTCTCGCCGGCGGCGGGCGTGACGACGCCTTCCCAGTTCAGGCCGGCGTTGAAGGAGGTGGTGCCGACCGCGTCGCCGACGAGGAGGCGGTGGCCGTCTGCGACACCGTCGCCGTTGATGTCGCCGGGGATGGAGGCGGCGAGGGCGGGGTTGGAGCGGGCGGCCTGCTCGGCAAGGTTGTTAAAGGTATCGGAGTCGGAGTCGGTGGTGCCGCTCTGGGTGGTGATGCTGGCGAAGTAGGTGAGCTCCCAGGTATCGAGCAGGGCGTCGCCGTCTTTGTCGGTGATGGTGGCGGTGGTGAGGTTGCCGAAGGTGGCGAGTTCGTAGGAATCCTTCACGCCGTCGGCATCGGTGTCGGGCCAGGAGGTGTCGAGGACGGGGTTGGTGCCGGCGGCGAATTCTTGGGCGTCGGTGGAGCCGTCGGAGTCGGTGTCGGCGGAGCCGTTGTGGGAGAGGTCACCGAAGTTGGAGATTTCCCAGGCGTCGGTGAGGCCGTCGTTGTCGGAGTCGGGGTTGGTGACGACGGTGACGATGCCGGTGGCCTCGTCGAAGCGGTAGAAGGGCGCGGTGCCGAGGGAGGTCCACTTGCGGGCGCCGACGGCGGCGCCGTCGTTGACGTAGCCGGTGACGTTGAAGGTGGCCGCGTAGGTCTTGACGCCGGTGGTGGTGACGAGGGTCCAGGTATCGCCGAGGGTGCCGCTGGCGGCGGCGACGTTGAGGGAGAACGCGCCGTTGAAGGTGGCCGGGCCGGTGCCGGTGATGGCGTTGTTCACGCCGGGGGCGCCGAGGGCGAATTTAAGGCTGCCGGTGGAGGCGAGGGTGAGGCCGGCGGTGTTGGTGAGGGCGAGGTTGCCGGTGTGGGTGTTGACTCCCGCAAGGGTGACGAGGTTACCACCGGTGAAGGTGAGGTTGCCCGTGCCGCTGATGGGGGCGTTGACGAGGAAGGCGCCGTTGTTGGCCCAGAGCGTGGAGGGCTTGGTGACGAGCACGGTGCCGTTGATGGCGACAGCGGCGAGGCTGGCGGCCTGGTTGATCATGCCTCCGTCGAACTGGAGGAGGGGGAAGGTGGCCGAGCCGTTGGTCTTCCAGATGAGGGTGCCGATGTTGGTGCCGGCGGTGGTGAGGATGAGCTTGGCGCCGGCGAAGGTCACGTCGCCGGTGGTGGGAGTGCGCAGGCCGTTGAGCGCGACGATGTAGTTCGAGCCGGCCACGGGGGCGGCGGCACCGAGCCAGTTGAGGCCGGCGTCGAAGGAGGTGGTGCCGAGCACGTCGCCCGTTTGGAGTATGATGCCGTCGCTTACGCCGTCGTTGTTGATATCGCCGGGGATGGAGGTGGCGAGAGTCGGGTCGGTGAAGTAATTGTATTCGATGAGGTTGGTGAAGGTGTCGGTGTCGGGGTCGCCGGTGCCGGACTGGCGGGCGAGGATAGCGGTTAGGTCGTTCAAGCCGGTCTCGCCGGATTGTTTGAAGTAGTGGACTTCCCAGCCGTCGGCGAGGCCGTCGGCGTCGCTGTCGGGGCTGGATCGATAGCTGTTGGGGTCGTAGGCGTTGTCGTGCTCGAAGCCGTTGGTGTAGCCGTCGTTATCGGGGTCGTCGTTGCGGCCTTGGGAGAGGTTGCCGAAGTTGAGAATTTCCCAGGTGTCCTTCATGAAGTCGAAGTCGTCGTCGGGCCAGGAGGCGTTGCTGTTGGGGTTGGAGACGCCGATGTATTCCTGGAGGTTGGTGGCGCCGTCGGCGTCAGGATCGCCGGAGGCGATTTGGGAGAGGTTGCCGAAATACTGGATTTCCCAGTTGTCGGGCAGGCCGTCGCCGTCGGTGTCGGAGGGGACGGAGGCGGTGATGGTGGGGTTGGAGCCGCCGGTGTATTCGGCGGCGTTGTTGAAGCCGTCGGAGTCGGGGTCGTCGGTGCCGGATTTGGAGAGGTCGCCGAAGTAGGCGAGTTCCCAGGGGTCGCTGAGGCCGTCGGAGTCGGTATCGACGAAGGTGAATGAGTTGGGGCCGGCGAGCTGGTAGGTGTTGATGGCGGTGTTGGTGAGGGCACCGTTCCAGATGCGGACTTCATCGTAAGTGGCGGCGGCGACGTTGTCGCCGGCCCACATGGAGCGGCCGATCCAGTCGTTGACGTCGTTAAGGCTGGCGAGGGTGTTGGCGGTGTCGAAGGTGCCTTTGGCGGTGAGGCCTGCGGTGGAGGTGGCAGGGGCGACATACCAAGTGACGCGGGTGCCGCTGGCGAGGGCGCCGCCGGTGTAGGAGGCGGGCGTAAGGGTCATCACGATGTGATACTTGGTGCCGAGGGTGTAGCCGCCGACGGAGTCGG
>JBEGTN010000119.1:0-3032 GCA_041179405.1 Verrucomicrobiota bacterium | reverse complement strand
GGCGTGCACGGAAACGCGCGGCCCGGATCAGAGGAGACAGCCTTCGAACCCTCAACAAGGCGGCGCGCGTCCGCCGAACCCACGCGTTTGCATCCATGGATTTTCTCACGGTTACGAATCTTACCAAGAGCTACGCCGCCCCCGAAGGCGGGCGCATGGCGGTCGTCGATGTGCCGGCCTTTGCGCTGGCCGACGGCGCGCAAGTCGCGCTGCGCGGCGGCAGCGGGAGCGGCAAGACGACCTTTCTCAACCTAATCGCGGGCATCCTGGCCCCGGACATGGGCGAGATCCGGCTTGGCGGCGAGCCGATGACGGGACGCGGCGAGGCGGCGCGCGACCGCCTGCGCGCGGCGACGCTGGGCTACGTTTTCCAGACCTTCAATCTGCTCCAGGGCTACACCTGCCTGGAGAACGTCGAACTCGGCATGGCCTTCGGCGGGCGCGGGCGGGACCGGGCGCGGGCGAAGGCGCTGCTCGAACGCATGGGGCTAGGCGCGCGGCTCGGGCACCGGCCGGGGCAGCTCTCGGTGGGGCAGCAGCAACGCGTGGCGGTGGCTCGCGCGTTGGCGAACCGGCCGAAGCTGGTGCTGGCGGACGAGCCGACGGGCAACCTCGACCGTGCGAACGCGCGGGCGGCGCTGGCCTTGATCCGCGAGACCTGTCGGGAGGAGGGCGCGGCGCTGCTGCTGGTGAGCCACGACGAGGAGGTGTTGGCGGATTTCGCGGACCTGCACGACTTCGCCACCCTGAACCGCGCGATGCAGGAGGCGGCCCGATGAGCACGCTCTTGCTTTTAGTGCGACGCAGCCTGCGGCAACATGCGCTCTCGACGCTTATCACGGCGCTCTCGATCGCGCTGGCGGGGGGGTTGTTGATGGCGGTGTGGGCGGTGAAGACGCAGGCTCGCACGGTCTTTACCCAGACGGACACGGGCTTCGATGCGGTGCTCGGCGCGCGCGGCTCGAAGCTGCAACTGGTCTTGAACGCGGTCTTTCACCTCGAGGCCTCGCCAGGGAATTTTTCAGCGGCGGACTATGAGCAAATCCGCGCGCATCCGGCGGTGCGGCGGGCGGTGCCGCTGGCGCTGGGCGACAACCTGCGCGGCTTTCGCATCGTGGGCACGATCCCGGAGCTGTTCACCGAGGGCGAGTATGCGCCGGGCAAACACTTCATGCTGGCGGAGGGGCGTCTGTTCGAGCCGGGGGCGCGGGAGGCGGTGTTGGGGGATTTCGCGGCGCGGCGGCTGGAGTTGAAGGTGGGCGATACGTTCCATCCCTTTCACGGCCTGAGCTACGATCCGAAGGCGCAACACGCCGAGAGCTACGTGGTGACGGGCGTGCTCGCGCCCTCGAACACGCCGGCGGACAAGGTAGTGTGGATACCGTTGCACGGCGTGCAGACGATGAGCGGGCACGACCCGCGCGCGGCGGGCGATCTGAGTGCGGTGCTGGTGAAGCTGGCCTCGCCGGCGGCGGGCTTTCAACTCGACCTGCTCTACAACCGGCAGGGCAACCGGCTGACCTTTGCGTATCCCATCGGTGCCATCGTGGCGGATCTTTTTGGCAAGATCGGCTGGTTCGACCAAGTGCTGGCGCTAGTGGCGTGGCTGGTCGCGGGGGTGTCGGCGGCGGGCGTGTTAGTGGCGATCTACAACTCGATGAGCGCGCGGCGGCGCGATCTCGCCATCCTGCGCGCGCTTGGCGCGCATCGCGGTCTGCTCTGCGCGGCGGTGGTGGCGGAGGCAGCGGCCATCGGCGCGCTCGGCATGGTGCTGGCGCTGGCGGTGTATGCGGCGATTTTCGCGGGCGTGGCGGCGGCTATCCGTGCGCAAACGGGCATCGCGCTCGATCCCTGGATGTGGAACCCGGTGTTTCTGTGGGCGCCGCTGGGCATGGTGACGCTCTGCGCGCTGTGCGGCCTGGCCCCAGCGGCGAAGGCGTATCGCACCGACGTCGCGCGGCACCTCGCGCCTATCTCGTGATGCGGAAACCCGGAGACTCGGAAATTATGAACACTGAAATAATGACGACGAAGGCGATGCGTTGGCTGGGTGGTTTGGCCGGAGCGGCGTGCCTGTTCGTGGCGGCGGGCTGCGCGAAAAAAGAGGGCGTGTCCGCCGCGCACGAAACGCCGACGGCGGCAAAGGAGGCGCCGGTGGCGAAGCACGAGCACCACCCGCCGCACGGCGGCACGCCGGTCGTGCTGGGAGAGGAGGCGGCGCACGTGGAGCTGGTGCGGGACGCGGCGAGCGGGCGGTTGCAGGCTTACGTGCTCGATGGCGAGTTGGAGAACTTCATCCGCGTGGCCGACGCGGCGCTGACCATCGTTGCCGCAGGGGACGGCGGCGAACGCACGTTGACGTTGCTACCGGTGGCCGACGCGGCGACGGGCGAGACGGCGGGCGACACCTCGCTGTTTGCCGCGCAAGCGGACTGGTTGAAAACGACGCCGCGCTTCACGGCCAGGCTGACAGCGATCACGGTGCGCGGCACGGCGTATCGCGACGTGGGCTTCGCCTTTCCGGAGGGCAACGACCATGACTAAGGCGCGACGGATTTTGTTTTTGGCGCTCGTGTGTGGCGCGGTGATCGCGACCTCGGCGGTGCGGGCGACGCCAGCCGGGGCGAAGTCAGACGGGCGGCGGGTGGTGGATTTCGCCGAGCTGGCGGGCTTTGCCTACACGCCGCCGCCGGACGGGGCGGTGTGGCCGGCGGACACGCTGGCGGGCATACCCGAGGCGGTGCGAAAGCTCGACGGCCGGCGCGTGAGCGTGAGCGGCTTCATGCTGCCGGTGAAAATGGAGGCGGGGCGGGTGAAGGAATTCCTCATCCTGCGCAATCTGATGGCTTGCTGTTATGGCGTGCCACCGGCGCCGAACGAGTGGATCGTGGCGCGTTCGCGCCTAGGGGTGGAGCCGGTGCAGGACACGGTGACGAACTACGCCGGGGTTTTGCGCGTGGGGGCGCGGCGCGAAGAAGGATTTTTCATCGGAATTTATGAACTCGAACTCGAATAAACCATCGGACGGAACG
>JBEGTN010000118.1:0-4142 GCA_041179405.1 Verrucomicrobiota bacterium | reverse complement strand
AGGAGGATGCGTGCGAAAAAGGTGCCCTCGTTGACGTTGTTGATGACGATGTGTTCGAGCGTGGCGCCCAGCCCGGTGAGGATGTGGGCGATGAGATCGTGAGTGAGTGGGCGGTCTTTTTTGACGCCGTCGAGGGACATCTGGATGGCGTTGCCCACGGCGTGGTCCACGTAGATGACAAAGGTCTTGTTGTCGTCGCCCAGGAAAACGGCGCAACCGTTGGCGGTGGGCATGAGACCTTTGACGATGACGAGACGGACGAGCGGTATAGCCATGGGGAAAAGCGGAGGACGGAAGACGGAAGGACGGAGGGTTACTCGGCGCCGAAGAGACTGATGCCGAGTGCGTCAGCGCGGGCGAGCACAGATGGTTTGTCGATGAGGATAACGCGGCCAGCCTCGAGGGCGGCGGCGTGGATGGAGGCGGCGTGCATGGTTTCGAGGGTTTTTAGGCCGAAACAGGGGACGTCGAAGCGGTAGTCCTGGCGGGCTTTGACGGTTTTGACGAAGAGGGTGTCGTCGGTCTTGAGCGTGCCGGCGCGGGTGAGCATGGCGTCGGTGCCCTCGTAGGCCTCGACGGCGAGCACGGTGCCTTTGCGCACGACGCAGCCCTGGCCGATGTCGAGGCGGGCGCTCTCGCGGGCGATGTGCAGGCCGTGGTCGAGGTATTCGCGGTCGATGGGAAACTTTTTGCGAGTCATCGCGCCGGGAGTGGCGAGATGGGAATCAATGAAAGCACGGGCGTCGAGCAGATGCACGCCGATGTCCTCGATCTCGCGGGCGATGGCACCGAAGATGGTCTCGGCGTTGCGGCGCTTCAAAGTAGCCATGATGGCGAGGGCCTTGAGGTCGGGATGGAGACCGGAGAAAAGGCGACGCGGGGAGACCTGGCCGGCCATGTAAGCGTAGCCGGCGTCGAAACGCTTGAGGGCCTTGAGCATCGCGCCGATCTGGCCGACTTTGATCAGCACGCGCTCGGACTCGGGGAAGGTGGCCTGGAGCTCGGGGGCGGTTTCCTCGTCCATCGCGATGAGGCGCACGGGCACGCCTGCGGCGCGAATGCCCTCGACGACAAGCGCAGGGTAGCGTCCCTGGCCGGCGATGAGGGCGACGGGGCGGCGGGGGTCGAAACCGGCAGGAAGGAACTGGGAGAGCGGGGGCGACATCGGAAAGGAGACAGAGGACAGAAGGGCAGAGCGGCGGAAGGCGGAGCGTGCTGGGTGAAGAGAGATGTAGAGTGAACGGCAGGATGGAAAGCTTGGACGGGCCAAGGCAATCACGGGGCTGGTGTGGTTCGATTTGAAACAGGGCCACGATTTAATCGTGAAACGGCAGTTCAAACCGACCGCAGATTACGCGGATTACGCGGATAAAACAGGATACAGAAGGAACCAGTCGCCCAGACAAGTCTCCTGGCGGGTAAATCACGGATATTCCGTAATTTTCTGATATCCGCGTTCATCCGCGTAATCCGCGGTTTCCATCGCTGTTTTTAGGTTTAGGCGCTGTGTGCTCGGTGACGAACTATCACCGTTCAGAATCCCCATGGAGTGCGGAGCCTCGGCGCCGCACTCCATGGAGCTAAAGCGCGGGAAACAAAAAGGGGCGGGCTTTTGGCCCGCCCCTCGTGAACTAGCGACTAGCTCAAGAATCAGGGAAGAAGCGCGGTGTTGGTAACCTGCAGGCGGAGGAAACGACGGGCGCCGCCGACCGAGAGATCAACCGTATCGGTGTAGGTCTTGGGGCTGGTGCCGGTGGTGCTGCCCGCGCCGGCCGTGAAGGCGGTGGCGAGGTCATTGGTGCCCTGCACGGAGTAGGTGATGCCGCTATCCGAGATCACGGGATAGGTCAGGGTCAGGAAGTTGCCAACCTGGGTGACGGTGACGGGCGAAGCGTTGGAAACCTTGGCGTCGGTGCCGGTGGCGTATTCGATCAGGTTGGCGATGCCGTCGGCGTCGAAGTCAGCGGCGTCGGCACCAGTGCCGGTGGTGGCAGTGGAGCCCTCGGCGGCGGTGCCAGCGAAGGTGGCCGCACGCCAAGTCTCAAGCGCACTGAGAGGAGGAGCGCTGTCGGCAATGGTCAGGACGTTGGTGCCATCCGCGTAAGTGAAGGTCTTGTTTCCGCTAGTTACGGTGACGCCACCTGTGAGCGTGCCGGAGTAACCACCGCCGAGGTAGACTGCGCTGAAAGCACCGGACGTGGTTACGTTTCCGCCCGTGGTGATCAGGGTATAGTTGCCTGTAGCAGCCGGAGCGGCGACGTTGAGCGTCAGTGAGCCTCCTTTGGTTAGAGTAGCGGAGGTGATGGTGGCCTGGGCGGGCGGCAGGCTGACATCCAGCGAGGTGTAGCTGGTGTTTCCAGTGATGGTGAGGATGGTGCTGGAGCCGGGCGACAGGGTCAGGTTGGTGAGGAACTTTAAGTTACCCGTGGGTGTTAGGGAGCTGCCGCTGTTGAAAGTCGCAGTGGTAGGTTTATAGAGCTCTGGGATAGTCGCATTGCCGGTGATGTGGAAACCACTGAAAGTGCCGTTACCGGTAATCTTCGTGCCCGTGAAAGCCTTGAGTTCGCTACCACCCAATGTGCCATCGAGCTGAAGGGTCAGCGTGTCAGCGACCCATACATTATCGAGGAGCACACTCGCATTACCGCTGAGTATCAAGGTGCCGTTGCCACCCCAGACGTTGGTGAAAGTGGTGATTGGATCAGGAACGGCGACGGTGGGCGCCACGGAAACGGTGAAGTTTCCGCTTAGCGTGGTAACGTTATTGGTCTGGAAACCGAGGTTGCCCGTTGCGGCGTTGGTTCCCGTGTTGGGGAAGAAGCCACTGACACCCGCGAAAGTGATGGGACTTCCGGTGAACACGGCCTGGGCAACCGATGTGTTGTCATAGCGGCTACCGATTGAGATGCCAATGCCGAGGGAGAGTGGTGTAGTCACCTCTAGGGTGCCTGAGTTAAACTGGAACTGGGCCGCACCGAGAGTCGCCACGTTGTTGATCTTCATGGTGCCGCCTTCGGAAGGAGTTGCCGATTGGATACCCAGGCGATAGCCGGTGGCGTTGCCCGTTCCGTTTATGGTGCTGGTGGTCAAGTCCAGGGTGCCCAGGCCGGTTTTGGTGATACGGCTGCTGAATGAGACATTGCCGCCCGGGGTGAAGGTGCCCGAGTTGATGTTCAGCGTCGGGGCAGCGGAACCGAAATTAATCGGGCCGGAGAGAGTGGTGGTGCCGCCGAGGGTAAGATTCGAGGTAATGCCGAGCGCGCCGCCGCCCACGCTGATGGCCGCAGGCTGGGCGAGGGTGAGAGAACCGACCGTGCTATTGGAACCATTGAAGACGAGGGTGGTGGCGCCATTCACGGTCAAAGCCGTCGCGGACACATTGCCGGCGAGGGTGAGCGATTGGGAAACGCCAGTTTCAATGGTGCCGGAGCCTGAAAGCGTGTGGCCAGCGCCGAGGCTGAGTGAACCGGTGGAGGCCAGCGTGGCACCACCGAGAGTCACGGTGTTGGTTGCGGCACCGAAGGCTGAATCGCTGGTGACATTTACGCGACCGGCGGCGAGGAGGGCGTTACCTACGAAGGTGTTGTTGCCAGATAGAGTAAGTGTTCCGTTGCCGGTCTTGGTCAGGCCAGCGGGGCCGGCCAGAACGGCGGAGATGGTTGTGCTAAAGCCATCGCCTACAGCGATACTGCCGGAGGAAAGGCTGAGCACATCGGTGGAGGTTCCGCCCACAGTATATCCATCGGTCGTAAAACTAATCGCGTTAGCGGTGACGTTGCCGGAGAGGGTGACTGTGCCGGGGCCTTTGTCGAAAATAGCATTGTCATTGGTGGTGAAAGCGGCACCTCCAAAAGAGGCTTGGGTAAAAGTGGTGTTGCCGGAGGTTCCGACCGGAACATTGGAGCCGGTGTTGACCACACCGGTCATGTTAAAGTCGTCGATAGCGAGACCCGCGTCGTTACCGCCATCATTTGCGTCCTGCCAACGGATGTAAAGGGAAGTCCCGGGAAGCCAGTTCAGGCCATTGATAGTCGCCGTATAGCCGGCTCTGTTGGCTGGCAGATTCCCATCGAGTGCCGTTTGCGTAGTCACAAATGCAGGCCCAACGAGATTAAGTCCGGATACCGAAGTAAGCGTGTTAT
>JBEGTN010000117.1:0-8464 GCA_041179405.1 Verrucomicrobiota bacterium | reverse complement strand
TGAAGGCCTTGCGGAGGGGCAGGAGGGCGGCGCGCTCGGGCGGTTCCTTGGGCGGGAGCTTCTCCCACTTCGGGCCGCCGACGGAGCCGAAAAGGATGGCGTCGGCCGACTGGCAGAGCGCGAGAGTGGAGTCGGGGAGGGCCTTGCCGTGGTTGTCGATACCCGCGCCGCCGACGTCGGCGTGTTGGTAGGAAAGGGTGAGCCCTTCCTTCTTGGCCACGTGCTCGAGCACGCGCAGGGCTTCGGACATGACCTCGGGGCCAATGTAGTCTCCAGGCAGAACGGCGAATTTTAGGGTCGGCATAAAAGGGCAACTTGTGGGTAATTTCCGACTAGAAAAAGCCTAAACTCACCATGTAGCCTCGACCGCTGGTCGGAGTTCCGGGGTGTCTTTCGCTTTCACCAGAGACCCCGACCACCGGTCGGGGCTACATCGGAGCCGCTCGGCGCTTTATTTGGCGTCGAGCCAGGCGGCGAGGACGGGCGGGAGAGGCAGGCGCTCGCGGGTTTTGGATGAGATGCAGACGTGTTCGGTGCGGGCGACGGCGGCGCGTTTGTCGGCGGGGCCGGTTTTCCAGATCACGTAATCGAGGGCGAAGCTGTTATCGGAAAGACGGGCAGGGGTGAGTTCGACGCGAAGCTTATCTCCGCAGAGCAAAGGACGGAGGTAGGTGGCCTCACTTTTAGCGATGGGGATGACCACGCCGTGGTCGGCAAAAAACGTGTTCAGCGGTATGCCGGCGGCCGCGAGCGACTCCTCGTAGGCCTCGTGGCAGATGGAGAGATAGCGCGCAAAAAAAACCACGCCGGCGGCGTCGGTGTCGGGAAAGTGAACGGTGCGGGCGTAGGAAAAAGACATGCCATAGGCATGGAATGACCAATGACGAATGTCCAATGACCAATGACAAATGAAGATTGCGTTGGAAACGTGAAGAGCGAGTGGACGGGAAGTTGACGCGGGCCGTCTGGTGATTGCGCTATAGGGAATGAACAAGAGCGAGATTGCCGAAGTGTTGAACGAGATCGGGACCTTGATGGAGCTCCAGGGGGAAAATCCGTTCAAGATTCGCGCCTACCAGAACGGGGCGCGCCTGCTGGAGCAAATGGACGCGGCGGAATTCACGACACGCGTGGAGGCGGGCACGCTCGGGGAGCTGAAGGGATTCGGCGAGGCGTTGGTGGACAAAGTCGGCGAGCTGCACCGCACGGGCGCGCTGGGCTTTTACGAGCGGCTGAAAGCGCAGGTGCCGGCGGGCTTGTTTGCGCTGTTGGAAGTGCCGGGGTTGGGGCCGAAGAAGATCAAGGCGCTGCGCGAACAACTCGGGGTAGAGTCGCCCGAGGCGTTGGCCGAGGCGTGTGGCACGGGCAAGGTGGCGGCGCTGGCCGGCTTCGGCGAGAAGACGCAGGCGAAGCTGCTGGAAGGGCTGGCCAATCGTGAGGCCTACGCGCGTCGGCACAGGTGGTGGGATGCGAGAGCGGTGGCGGAGCCGATTGTCGCAGGTTTGCGGGCGCTGCCACAGGTGGTGCGGGCGGAGGCGGCGGGGTCGCTGCGGCGCAACCTGGAGACGGTGGGAGACCTGGATTTCATCGTCGCGGCGGAGCCGGCGGACGTTGCGACGGTTGTCGCGTGGTTTTGCGCATTGCCGGAGGTGAAAGAGGTGACGGCGCGGGGCGAGACGAAGGCGAGCGTGCGGTTCGCGAGCGGATTGCAGGCGGACTTGCGCATCGTGCCGGCGGGGCAGTTCGCGTTTGCGCTGCATCACTTCACGGGGTCGAAGGCGCACAATGTCGAGATGCGCCAGCGGGCGCTGGCGCGGGGCTTGAGCTTGTCCGAGTGGGGATTGGCGCCGGCGGAGGGCGAAGGCACGGCGAAGGAGAAAGTCGGGCACGGCGGGGCGGCGATTGCGGCGCGAGACGAGGGGGAGTTATTTGCGGCGCTGGGGTTGGTGTTTATCCCGCCAGAGTTGCGCGAAGGCATGGGTGAAATCGCGGCGGCGGAGATAGCGGCGGGAGGAGGCGCGGGGTTACCTCGTTTGCTGGAGGAGGGGGAGCTGCGCGGTGCGTTTCACAACCACACGACGGAGTCGGACGGGAAGGCGTCGTTGGCCGAGATGAAGGCGGCGGCGACCGCCCTGGGTTGGGAATACCTCGGGATCGCGGATCACTCAAAGTCGAGCGTGCAGGCGCGCGGGTTGGACGAGGAGCGACTCGCGGCTCAAGTCGAGGCGATACGGCAAGCCAACGCGGCAGGCGGAGGAGCCTGGTTGTTTGCAGGCACGGAGTGCGACATCTTGCCGGACGGCAGGCTGGATTTCGACGACGCGGTGCTGGCGACGCTCGATTACGTGGTGGCCTCGGTGCATAGCGTATTTTCGCAGAGCGAGGCCGAGATGACGGCACGCATCGTGCGGGCGCTGGAGCATCCACGGGTTTCGATCCTGGGGCACGCAACCGGACGGTTGTTGCTACGACGTGAAGGCTACAAAGTGGATCTCGTCCGGGTGATCGACGCGGCGATCGCGAACCGGGTGGTCATTGAGTTAAATGCGCATCCCTCGCGGCTGGATTTGGATTGGCGGCAGTGGCGAAGGGCGGCGGAGCGAGGCCTGGTGTGCGCAATCAATCCCGACGCCCATGACATAGCCGGGTTAAAGCACGTGGAAGCGGGGGTGCGAGTGGCGCGGAAAGGCTGGCTCACGGCGGATAACATTCTGAATACACGAGATCGCGCGGGTGTGGAACGCTGGTGGCGCGAGCGCCGTTGAGGCCTCGATTTTAGGGCTATGGTTACGCGTCCATAAATCGCAGGCATTTCCGAAGCACACGCTTGGGTGAAATATTTATTCCCGTATTGATTGCCTCGCATTTGCATATAAACACCCCAATTTGAAAAAACTCATGCTGTCGTCACTGCTAGTCGTGTTAGCTATTGGACTATTCTGTCTGCCCATCTGGCGGCTACACGCCCCGGACGGACGGCTTGCGGCTTTCGACCAGCGGGAGTGGCCGACTGGTCGCAATCTTGTGCTGGTCTTACTCGATTTGGCGCGGGCGCTGGGAGGCGCATGGTTGCTGGCGAAGGGCATCCCCGATTTGCCCCTTCTGAACAATGAACACGAATGGTTGCCGGATCTGGGCATCTCGATAGCCGTTGGCCTGGGGTTAATTGTTCAAACGTTTGGATGGACGGATGAAGATCACGTGCAGGCACCGCTGGTGTTTGTGGCCGGAGTGGCGGCGGTTTTGGTGGACCCTGTCGTGGCCGCTTTGGTGGGGGCCCTTGCCATCGGAGCAGCGTTGGCGCTTCGCGCTTGGTCGGCGGTGTTTTTGGCGGTGTGCGTGGGGACGATTTTAATAGGATGGTTGCTCAATGCGCAAAGTTGGTCGCGGGTGATTTTCCTGGGGGTCGCCATGGGGCTGCCCGTAGTGCTGTCAATTCTGGCTGGGCGGCATATGGGCTGGCCGAGAAAATGAATCGCTTCGGTTACGAATTCATCCGCCAAAGGGGGCGGCGTTTAACTATTTTTGGTTTCCAATACCTTAGGGTGGACTTGCAGCTAATCTCTTTTCAATAAGGCAAGGGTAAGCATGAGTTTCATAATCATTCACTGGATACCGCTGTTTATCGGCCTTTTCTTCGGCCTGATAGCGCCGCGCACGTTGATCAAAGGCGAAGTGCGTTATTTGATGTTTGAGGATCTCTGGACTAAAGCGTTACGGCCTCCGTCGGATGATCATCGTCGCCGCCGCTGGTGGAAACTGCCCTTGGTATGGATTGATCCCGTCCGGGGGTTTGTCGTCGCTTATTACATCGTTCAGGCCTTCCCGAAGCCACCGAGGGGATCGGGATTATCCATTTATCCTATGCTAACAGCCGTGGCTGTTTCGTCCCTTGTTTGCCTGTATGTCCAGACTTTTGGACGAAGAAATATGGGCGAGACGATTTCACCAACGGGGTTTTTGACGGGTATGTTGATGGTGATACTGCCCTACAGCGTTTCGATACCGGTCTTGATCGTGGGCGCTTGCACGATCGTGGCGGTAAGAAGCTACGTCGCGGGATACATAGCGGCGGCTTTGATATGTTTGGTTTTCGGCTTTTTACACATGGGTTACAGCCTGTCTCTCATCACGCCGATGGGATTGATTCTCCTGCCGCTTTTCATCAACTGGAAGGGTGGCGCACGCATGGTGGTGCCGGTGCGCTGTTAAGCGTCGCGATCACTTACGGCGTTTAACCTACGGAGCGAAACCACGCTTCAGGCGGGAGTCGGGCGGGTTGGAATGAATTGACCCGGCTGCCTGTTTTCGGAGTGCCGAAGGGTAGTCCTGCGATAAAAAGGGTGTCTTCCGAATCCGGTAAATGGCGGGCGATTATATCCGGATAGCTCACCGCACTGTATTGCGGGCAGGAGCCTAAGCCCAAGGCGGCGATACCCAGCATAAGACTCTCAAGGACAAAGCCGCAGTCTAAAAAAGTGCCATATCCGTAGGCGGAAGCTTGCGTGCCGAGAAAGAACACGTGGGGGGCGTCGAAGAACTTAAAATTTTCGCGATCATGGGCGCGGCGTCCGGCGACATCCTCTCTGGCGATGCCCTTGTGCTGAAAAATGCCGATGCCAACTGATTTCGCCCTGGCTTGCCACTCCGGCGGCAGTGGGTCGGGCGAATAGCGGTAGGCCGGACGAGGCGTTTCGCCGGCATCGAAGGCGGCCAGATAATCGTGACGCAGTGCTTGCAGCGGTTCGCCTTGAATCAGGAAAAGTCTCCACGGCTGGGTGTTCTTGGAGCTCGGTGCCCGCCCGGCGGCTTCGATGAGGGCGCGAATGGTGTCGGCTGGAACGGGCGTGGTCTCGAACTCCCGGATCGAGCGCCGGGCGTGCATGGCATCAAGGGTGGAAAGCATGGCGTGGCGGTGAGTTTATCTTTTCCCGTGAAGCGCAGAAAGCGGTTTCTTGGCCAAAGGGCGTCATGCTTTGGCGAGCAAAGCGAAGGCGGATTCCGCGATCCGGCGACCATTGATCTGCAGCTCGATGCGGTGGCGGCCGGAGTGGTGGCGTCGGGTGCTAAAGTCCTTTATGAGCTGTCGCTTGGTCAACTGGAGGGTTGCGTGCGGAGGCAGCTCGAAGGTTTTCCATTTAAATACCTTGGACGATATTGCCCCTCCTGGACGCGCATAGTGCAGCACGTAGTCCACGACCAGACGTTGGGGGCGCTTCGAGGAGGAAATGAGGATTGCGGAGAGCGTTATCGTATCGCCGAGCGCAATACGGCGGGGCGTGGCGATAAAGCTGGAAACTTCCAAGCGCGGCGCGGCTCCCGCACCGAGAAGGGCCAGGGCTGGTGCGGAGGAGGACTTGATCAACGTGCGAAGAGCATGCCGCACGATCCATCCGGTGGCGGGGTGGGTCCTGTCCCAAGCGGTGACGCGATCAATCACCCAATCAGGGTGGTCTTTGGTGATGTCGTTGAGGTGATTGGCGACGGATTTCCGAACATAAGGAGAGGGGTCTGCCTTGAGTTGTTCCAGGATCGGTATGACGGGCTCCGGGTCGCGCACGAGAGCGGCGAGACGCAGCCCCCAGGGAAGCCTTGGCCGACTGCCTTCGCTGGCGAGGCGACGCACGTGAGCGTCGGGGTCAGCCGCCCAGGTTTCCATAACTTTTAAGGTGCGTTGCAGGTCCTGAACAAGGAAAGGGCGCACTGCGAACTCGGCTGAGCCGTAAGGCGTGAAAAAACGCAAGGCCTCCAGCGACCGATCAAAATGAGCGGGCTGAAGACCTTCGCGGGCGACAAAATCTGCCAGACAAATGGCGACAAAGTTATGCCCGATACGCGGAGCGAGTTCACGCAAGACAGCGAGTTGAGCCGGGTAGTCACCGGGTAAAGTGGCGGCGAACGCATGCGCCGTTTGGTGCAACCGGTCCATCAGCTCTCTTCCATCAAGACCATCAAGGGTAAGGGCAAGAAACCGGGGCTGATCGAATCGAGGGCAAAGCTTTGCGAGCTCACCTGCGAGGTGGTGGTAGCGGGCCACGTCGAACCAGTGCTTGAACGGAACAGGGGAGGCCTCGGGCATATTAAAACACAGCTTAACGCTGCGCAGTGGTCCCGGCAGGCGGCTCGGGGCGGGGGTTTTCCACAATCCAAGTGTGAGCGCTACGCAGTGCCGCTAGCAATGCCTCGGGGCGGAGTGGCTTGGTGAGGTAATCTTGCATGCCGGCGGCGGCGGCCGCGGCGCGATGTTCATTCAGGACGTTGGCGGTGAGGGCGATGATGTAAGGATGGCGCAGGCCGCCCGGCTGACTGCGAATCATGCGGGTGGCGCCGGGCCCATCGAGCTCGGGCATCTGCAAATCCATCAGGATTACGTCGTAATGTTCTGCGGCGATAGCGCCAAGGGCCTGGCGCCCGTTCTCGACCGCGTCAGGATGGTAGCCTAGTCGCGAGAGATAGAGTTTGATAACCTTGCGGTTGGCGGCGACGTCCTCGGCGATGAGTATGCGTAGCGGGTGGCGCAGCGCGAAGCCGGGGTCATTTCCCATCGATTGCGAAGGGGCAGGTGGTTTGCCCACGCGCAAAGATCCTGCTTTGAGAGCAGAAACGAGGACTGAGCGTAGCTCAGTGGGTTTGACCGGTTTTGGCAGGCGGCGCGTGATGAGCGCGCCAGCTTCGTCTGGCTGCTGCCCGCGAGAACTGAGGAGTATTGCGGGTGGAAAGTTGTTCGGATGGGCGTGATGAAGCGCGCAGGCGAGCTGCGCACCGTTCATCCCCGGCATGTTGTAATCCAAAATCAGAAGGTCGTAGGGTGGGTTGCTGGAGTAAGCCGCGAAGGCATCGGCGGGTGAGGAAACTAAATCGGCATTAATGCCCCAGCCGCCGAGTTGATGCTCCAGGATACGAAGATTGATGGGGCTGTCGTCCACGACGAGAATACGGCGGCCGGCGAGATCGACAAGAGGGGCAGACGAAGGAAGCTCAGCGAGATCATAGGCCTGAGTCATGATGTGGAACTTGAACGTGGTGCCCACGCCTTCCCGACTGGAAACATTGATCGCACCGCCGAGCAGTTCTACCAGACGACCCGTAATAGCGAGCCCCAGTCCTGTGCCGCCATATTTACGCGTGGTGGATGTATCCACCTGACTGAATGCCTTGAACAAACGGTTCAGTCGATCGGGAGGAATTCCAATACCCGTATCCTCGATCGAAAAGTCGATTCGTATGCCTTCCGCCAGCCGCGAAGCTTGCACAAAGATACCGACACCCCCGGCGCGGGTGAATTTGAGTCCATTGCCCACAAGATTGATCAGGATCTGACGCAGGCGCGTGGGGTCAGTGACTATACAGGCGGGGACATCGGCGCTAAATGCCACGCCTAGATCCAGTCCGGTTTTGAGGGCGCGCTCGGAGAACACGTCGAGCACCTGCTCGACGACTTCGCTAAAGTTGCAAGGTATGGCTTCCAAATCGAGATGGCCGGCTTCGATTTTGGAGAAGTCGAGGATGTCGTTGATGATTTCCAAGAGCGCCTCGTCATTCTCGCGAATAATCTCGGCGTATTCACGTTGATCTGGATCGAGGTCGGTATCGAGCAGGAGGTTGGTCATGCCGACGACCGCATTGAGCGGGGTGCGGATTTCATGGCTCATATTGGCCAGGAAGTCGCTCTTGGCGCGGTTGGCGGAGTCGGCGGCTTCTTTGGCGATACGCAGAGCGTCCTCGGTGGCCTGACGCCCGGCCACGAGTCGTTCAATGTCACCGGCGATATTAAGAAGGTCCTGGCCCGGAGCCGCGGGCTGTTCGGGGTGGAGAAGGCTTACGGTCTGCCTAAGGCGCGAAAGGAGAGCCTCGTTGCGATAATTTTGTGCCTGTAGCGTAGCATTGACCGTGGTAAGTTCGCGTGAGCTGACATCGAGAACGTGCTCGGTAAGACGGCGATCTTGATCGAATTGCTGGTAGGTATCGGAAACCTTGGTGAACAATGCTTCGAGTCCGGGAGGAATGGCGTCAACTGAGCCGAAAGTGCGGCGCAACTGGCGAAGAAGCAAAGGATGCAGGTTGCTCATGTCGGGCTCATGAAACAACCTCGGCGATGCTGGTGATGGTCATCGTCTGATTGTGCAATTGACAGGCGTGGTCCAAACCGGACGGGGCAAGTTCGCCGTAAGAGTAAAACCCGGTCAGCACCGGTCCGGAGCCGAAAGTGGCACGGACCCCTTCGAGTTCGTCCTCGGTTCTTTGCCCCAGCACGATGCGACGACCGACGCAGCTCACGCATAACACAAGCGAGGCCTCCTGGGCTGCCTGGCGTGCCGCATCCTCGGCGCCGGAAATAAGCTCTTCATACGACGCCCGCATGAAACGAACGGTCGAGCCGACCGGGACATCACCGGCAAAGGTCATCGTTTGCGTGGCCTCGTCGATCGACAATATGGTGCGAACAACGGCGTTAGTCTGGCCT
>JBEGTN010000116.1:0-3448 GCA_041179405.1 Verrucomicrobiota bacterium | reverse complement strand
CTCGAGCTTGGTTTTGAAGGGCGCGGGGTCCAGGTAGCGGGCGTCGAGGCCGAAGCGCGGCCCGAGGGCAAGGATGCCGGCCTCGGGCCGGTCGGCGAAGATCGCCACGATCCCGGCGCGGCCGAGCCGGCCCTCTTTTTGAGCGATGCAGAGAGCCTCGGCGTTGGAGCCGCGACCGGAACCCAGGATGACGACGCGCATGATAACAGATGTTTTTTGAGGGGCTGATTAAGTGAGTTCCACCGCCACGACACGAAGCTCACGGACGGCATGATCGGGCCAGTAAACGACCGTAAATGGGCCATGGGTCACCGCTTGGTTTTTGCGTCCCTCGCGATCAATAGCCCACTGCGCGCCTGCTTCGTCCGGGTTATCGGCCAGATGCTGGAAAAGCTCGAGCAGTGATCGGATTTGTCGTGCGGAAAGGCGCAGCAACCGTTCGGCCACCGCCTGCTCAACAACGTAACGATAGCCTGAACTCATTCGGCCAAGGCGTCGGGGCGCTCGGCGCGAAGGCGCTCCAGCAATTGTTCCTGCGTGACCAGCTTGCCCTCGTTAATTCGGGCATGTGCCTCCGAAAGCCGATCCGGCAAGCCCGCCGAGCTTTTCCAACGAATGAGCCGGAGATGCGACTCCACTTCGGAAAGCTCGGTCGAAGTGAGACGACCGAGCTCGGCTTTGATTTCTATGACTGACATGTCGGGAACTTAGTCGGCGACTCGCTCCGTGCAAGCCTCGCTCTTAATGTAATCCCCCGAACTGGCCTGCCCTTTGGCCGGGCAGGCGGACGGCCCGCTGAAGGTTCAGAAGAACTTCTTCGCCTTCTCGAAGAAGCCCTTCGAGGTCGGGTTCTCGGCGTCGCCGCTCACGCGGGCGAATTCCTCGATAATCTTGCGTTGCTCGGAGGAGAGGCTTTGCGGCACCTCGACCTGCACGCGCACGAGCTGGTCGCCTTGCACCCCGCGTTGGCGCAACGAGGGCATGCCCTTGCCGCGCAGGCGGAAAGTGGTGCCGCTCTGCGTGCCGGCGGGCACCTTGAGCGAGGCCTTGCCGGAGAGCGTGGGCACCTCGAGCGTGCCGCCGAGGACGGCGAGGGTGAACTTGATCGGGATCTCGCAAAACAGGTCGTCCTCCTGGCGCTCGAAGAGCTCGTGCTCCTTTACATTGAGCACGATGTAGAGATCGCCGGTCTGCCCGCCGGCCCGGCCGGATTCGCCGTTGCCACTGGAACGCAAACGCGTGCCGATCTCGACGCCCGGGGGGATGCGCACGGTGACCTTGGCGGCCTTGGGCGCGCGCCCCTCGCCACGGCAGGCGGTGCAGGGTTTCTCGACCTTCTGGCCCGCGCCGCCGCAAGTCGGGCAGGCTTGGGTAAAGGTGATGATGCCGCCGCTGCGGCGGATCTGGCCGGCGCCACGGCAAGTCGGGCACACGACTTTCTTCGAGCCGGGCTCGGCGGCGGAGCCTTCGCAACGCTCGCAGGTCTGCATCCGGCGGAAGGAGATTTCCTTCTCCACCCCGCGCGCCGCCTCTTCGAGGGTGATTTCGAGGTCGTAGCGCAGGTCGGCCCCGTCGCGGTCTCCACCGCGTCCGCCGCCGCCGCCAAACATCTCGTCAAAAACACCTCCGCCACCGCCGCCGCCCTGCTGGCCGAAGACCTCGCGGAAAATGTCGAAGGGATCATGGAACCCGCCGGCTCCGCCGCCGCCCGCCATGCCGCCGGGACCGCGAGGACCGGCGCCGCCGCTCTGGGTAAACGCGGCGTGGCCGTAGCGATCATAAGCGGCGCGCTTCTGCGGATCCTTCAAAACCTCGTAGGCTTCGGAGACGCGCTTGAACATCTCCTCGGCCTCTTTGTTGCCGGGGTTTTTGTCCGGGTGGAATTGCACCGCTTTTTTGCGGTAGGCTTTTTTCAACTCCTCCTCGTTCGCGGCTTTTTCCACTCCGAGCAGCGTGTAGTAATCCTCGTTGGCCATGGCTTTTTTATGTATAAATTAAATGGATACGGAGTCGGCCGGCGTCAGACGACCGGGGCGCCGGTGGAGACAACGACGCTGGCGGCGCGCACGAGACGGCCGTTGAGCGTGTAGCCGGTGCGCACGACCGTGGCGACGGAATCGGCCGGGACGTTCGAGCTGGGTTGCTGGCTGATGGCCTCGTGCAGATTGGGGTCGAAGGGCTTGCCATGCGGGCTGACCTCGGCGAGGCCGTGGCCGGCCAGGGCGCCCTTGAGTTTCAGGCCCAGCATATCCATGCCGCTCGCGAGGGTCTTGAGATCGGCGTTGGGGGCCTTGGCGGCGGCGAGACCCTGCTCGAGGGTGTCGAGCACGGGGATCAGATCCTCCAAGACGCGGGTGACGGAGCGGTGGGTGGCGTCCTCACGATCGCGGATGGCGCGTTTGCGGTAGTTTTCCAGGTCGGCGACGGAGCGCAGGTAGCGGTCGTAGTTGTCCGCCGCTTCCTTGCGGGCGGCGGCGAGAGAGGCCTCGAGCGCGGCTTCCGGTGCGGGTGCGGCCTCGGCGGGCTCGGTCGCGGAAGTGGCGGCGGAGGTCTCCGGGTTCACGGGCAAGGGTTCGGTGGTGTCGGGTTGGCTCATGGGAAAAGGTTCATCTACAAATCACATTCCGCGCCGGCGCAAGCCTGCCTCGCCGCCCGGCCTTGCGGCGGGAAGGGCGGCGGGCCTTGAACCGGGAGCGACGGGATGCCGCTCAGCCGGCGAAGTTTTCCGTGACAAGCACCAGCGAGGGCGCGCTGGCCTTGAAGGTGAAGGCGCCTGCGCAGGGCAGCACGACGTTTTCGCCCCGGCGGATGTGGTCCTTGACAGGTCCGGAGAGTTCACCGGTGACGACGCTCAAGATGCGCGGTTGCTCGCCGGCGGCGAAACTCAGCACTTCGTCGCGGTCGAGCACCACGCGGCGGATGCGGAACTCGGCGCACTCCGCGATCACTCCGCTGGTGGGTGCGCCACGCACGGGCGCGGGCTCGAAATCATCCCACTTGATGGAGGCGAGGGACTCTTCGACGTGGAGCTGGCGCGGTTTGCCGTCGAGGCCGGTCCGGCCCCAGTCGTAAACGCGGTAGGTGGTGTCGGAGTTTTGCTGAATTTCGAGGATCAGGTTACCGCCGTCGATGGCGTGGACCTGGCCGCTGCGCACAAGGATACTGTCACCCTCGGCGACGGGAAAGCGGTGCACGCATTGCTCCAAGGTGTTGTCGGCGATGGCTTTTTCAAACTGGTCGCGGGTGACGGCCTTTTTGAGGCCCACGATGAGACTGGCGCCCGGCTGGGTGTCTGCGATGAACCAGGTCTCGGTCTTGGGCTCGCCTTTGAGGCTCGGCGCGAGGGCGGCAGGCGGATGCACCTGGAGGCTGAGGCGCTCGCGGCAATCCAGCCACTTGACGAGAATGGGGAACTCCTTTTTCTTGGGCCAGGTCACGCCCATGACCT
>JBEGTN010000115.1:0-3068 GCA_041179405.1 Verrucomicrobiota bacterium | reverse complement strand
CGCACCATGGCAGGTTCATCCGGTGGCACAGGCCCAGGCGGCATGAAGAAGGCCCGCATCGAGATCATTCCCTTGATCGATGTGATCTTCTTCCTGCTGGCCACCTTCGTGCTCTTCACCCTCTCGCTTAACAAGACCGGCGGCCTCGCCGTGCCCCTGCCCTCGGCCAGCACCAGCGAGCCGCGCGATCCCGGCACGTCGGTCACCCTGACCATCCGCCAGGACGGCACCCTGGGTTGGGACAAGGAGCCCATCACCCTGGACCAGTTTCTCATCCGCCTGGCTGCTTATAAACAAACCCAGGACGACCCGCGCGTGCTCATCAACGGCGACGAAAACGCCATGTTCACCCAGGTCCGCTACGTCGTGGACGAGGTGCGCAAGGCCGGCATCAGCAAGGTGCTGATCGAAACCCGCATCCGCGCCAAGTAGCCCGAGCCCACCACGATGTCCTCCCTATTTGGCAGTCCCATCCAGCTCGCCCCGGTCAAGAAGGCCCGCATCGAGATCATCCCCTTGATCGACGTGATCTTCTTCCTGCTCGCCACCTTCGTTTTGTTCACCCTCTCCCTTAACAAGATCCAGTCCGTGCCGGTCAACCTCCCCCAAGCCACCGCCAACGCGGCCAAGCCCGACGAGGACACCACCGTAATCATCCAGCTCTCCGACGAAGGCACCGCGTATTGGAACAAGGAACTCGTCACCCTCTCCGAAATCGCCCCCCGGCTGGTCGCCTACAAATCCTCTACGCCCTCCCCCCGCGTGCTGGTCACCGGCGATGAACGCGCCCGCTACGGCAACGTCATCCGGGTGCTCGACGAGGTCCGCCTCGCGGGCATCAAAACCGTCACCATCGAAACCGCCTTCCGCGCCACCGGCCGCTGACCTGACCACGACCCATGCGCCGCGACCTCATCATCGCCATCCTCGTCTCCCTGTTGCTACACGGCGGACTGGTCCTTTCCAGCTTGCTGCCCAAGGCCAAGGCCGAGGGCCCGCCCAAGCCCGAGGAGGTGCCCACCATCGAGATCATGACGCCTCCGCCGCCCGAGCCCGAGGAGCCCGAGATCGTTGAAAACAGCACCGATGCCCCGCAAGACGTCGCCCCGCTGGCCCCGCCCATGCAGGCCGATTCCATCAGCGCGGTCATCGACTCGCCTTTCGTCCAGCAGATCCAGGCCCCGCCCCCTCCCGGTCTCAACCGTTCGGTCGGCGCCATCACCATCCCCACCGGCCGGCCGGTCACCGGCTCCGGCGGCAGCAGTCTCAAAAACGTCTTCGACCTGGCCTCGCTGGACCAGAAACCCGAGGCCCGAGTGCGCATCAAGCCCGTCTATCCTTTCGAAATGCGACGCTCCGGCCTGAAGGGCGAGGTCGTGGTCGGCTTCATCGTCGATAGCAACGGCGACCCGCGCGAACCCTACATCGTGCGCTCGTCCAACCCCGGATTCGAAGAGGCCGCCATCCAATCCATCATGAAGTGGAAGTTTAAACCCGGCAAAAAAGGCGGCGCGGCCGTCAACACCCGCGTGCAACAGCCGCTCAACTTCAACTTGGACGCGCAATGAGCACCGCACGCACTTCCCCCCTCCCCCTCCCCTCCGCCTGGCTGCTCGCCGTCCTGCTCGCCATCGGCGCGGCCCAGCCCGCGACGCTCCGTGCCCAGAGCGCCGAGCCGCCCAAGAAGGAAATCTCGGAAAAGACCTCTTCCGAGCTGGGCAAACTGCGCACCTTTATCGAGGCCAAGGACTACAACGGCGGCCTCGCCCTCATCGAGCGCCTGCTCGCCCAGGCCCCGGCCGACAGCTTTGACGTCTATGTCCTGGCGCAGGTGCAGGCCCAGATCCTCCTGACCCAGGGCAAACTCACCGACGCACTGGGACCGCTCGAGCGCTCCTTCGCCCTGGGCGAACGTTATCCGCAGTTTGCCGACGCCAGCTCCGCCTTGGAGCAGCTCTACGTGCTCGCCCAGCTCTACTACCAGCGCGGAGAGGAGTCGAAAGTGCCCGCCGCCCGGGTCGCCGATCTGGAACGCGCCTTGGTCATGATCAACCGCTGGCTCGAACGCAGCCCCGCCGCCACCGTCGATACCCGTCTCTTCGCCGCCTCCCTCCTCTACAACCTCGGCACGCTGGATGCCCAGAAACCCGACCTGGCGCGTATCAAGAAGGCCATTACGCAGGCCGAGCAGGGCCTGCTGCTCGCGGTCAACCCCAGCAACCAGCTCTACCAGATCCTGCTCGCCTGTTACCAGCAGCTCGGCGACTACGCTCACGCCGCCGAGGTCCTCGAACTCCTCGCCGCCAAACCCGAGTCGTCCGCCGGCACCTGGCAGCAACTCCAGTCCATCTACCTGACCGCCGCCGCCGAATCCAAGGACCCCGCCTTCGCCCTCCGGCAAAACATCCGCGCCCTGCTCACCCTCGAGCGCGCCCAAGCCCGCGGCTTTTTAAACACGCCGAAAGACCACTACACCCAGGTGGCCGTGCTCTTTAACATCCAGCAGTTCGGCCGCGCCGCCACCCTGCTGGAAAAAGGTCTGGCCGACGGCACCCTGGAAAACCAGAAGCGCAACTGGGAACTGCTCGCCTCCGCCTACCAGCAGACCAACCAGGAGGCCAAGGCCGCCGCCACGCTTGAGCGGGCCCTCAAAACCTTCCCCGCCGACGCCGCCCTCGAGTTTTCGCTCGCCCAATTTTACTACAACACCGGCAAAGTCGCCGAAGCCTACGAACGCGGCCGCTCCGCCCGCGCCCAGGCCACGATCGAAAAACCCGGGCAGGTCTCCCTCTACCTCGCCTACCTCGCCTACGAACTCCAGCGCTACGACGAAGCCGGCCGCTGGATCGAAGACGCCCGCACCCACGCCGAGATCACCGCCTCATCGGTCGACCCGCTCGCCAAGGCGATCAAGGAGGCCCTCCACGAACGCGAGGCCCTCAAAGCCGGTAAATCCTGACCCACCACCTCCGTCCCGCGCCCATGAAAAAAGTTTACTTCATCGCTCCTCTGGCCGCCCTCGCGGTGTTCATCGCCGTCTACCTCCATGACCGCAGCGGCCAGCTCGC
>JBEGTN010000114.1:0-8539 GCA_041179405.1 Verrucomicrobiota bacterium | reverse complement strand
ATCGTGCCGGAGGCGAGTTTCTCGCAGGCGTCCTCGCGCAGCGACACGAAGCCGCCCATGGCCAGGTAATCGCGCAGCTCCTGCTCGGACTCTCCGGTCGTCACCCAGGTGCGGATTTTCGCGTCCACCCTCATCACCTCGAAAATACCCGTCCGTCCGGTGAAGCCTTGGTGGCACTTAGGGCAACCCTTCGCCGACGGCATCGCCACCTTCTGCGGAAGCGCGATCTTGCTCGCCGACCGGGAAAAAAACTCCGCCGTGTCCGCGTCCGACGGCGACCACACACGACAGTCCGGGCATAGTTCCCGCACCAAACGCTGCGAGATGAGCAGGCGCAACGCCGCCGCCAACACCTGCCGGTCGAGCTCCAGATTTCGCAACGCGGTCAAGGCCCCCACCGTATCGCGCGCATGCATCGTGCTGACCACGAGGTGGCCACTGATCGCCGCGCGCACGCCGATCTTGAACGACTCCGGGTCGCGCATTTCCCCCACGAAAATCACGTTCGGATCCTGCCGCAGCACCGTGCGCAGCCCCGACTCGAAGGTGACGCCCATCTTCGGATTGATGCCGATCTGCGTCGCGTGGGGCAGCGCATACTCCACCGGATCCTCGATCGTCACCGTGTTGATCGCAGGGCCGGAGACCATCTGCAACAGCGCGTAGGCCGTGGAGGTTTTCCCCGAGCCCGTGGGCCCCGCGACCAACACCAGTCCCTCGGGCTGGCGGAGATGGCGGCCGATCGCGTCGCACGCCGCCTGCCCCATGCCGATCCGGTTCAACTGCAAGAGGGTCGCCGGACGGTTCAGCAATCGCAGCGCCACCTTTTCCCCGCTCAGCGCGGGCGAAGTCGAGATGCGCACATCCAGCACATGCGCCGTCTTCGGATCGGTCCAACGAAACCGCCCGTCCTGCAAGTGCGCTTTTTCCGCCGTGTTCAGCTCGGCCATCACCTTGTAAACCGCCACCAGGGACTCGCCCGCCCGTTGCCCGCAACGCAGATGCTCGAACAGCAAACCGAAGCGGCGGAACCGAACCACATAGCCGCCCTCCTGCGCCTCAATATGGACATCGCTCGCACCGTCGTTCAAGGCCGAGGCCAGTATCTCGTTCGCAACGCGTCCAAGCCCGGCCTGGTCATCGTTATCTACCGAACGATTCGCCCAGAAGGACAACATCAGCGGAGTCAAATGAACCGCCCACCCCACCGGCCCTGCCACCAGACTCAAAAGGTTTGCCCATGGTCGCCACTTTGCCTCCAGACCGCTATGCCGCGCGCTCACCACCGCACCGGTCAGCCATCCGCCCAGCAGCATCAAATCCAAACCCAGCGATACGGAGCGAGAGGTAATCAAGACCTGCCAATTCATGGGGATTTTAAGCAGTAAGTTAGGAAACAGAAAGGTAAGCGAGTGGTGGCCGACCCCGACAAGCTGGGCGACCTACACCTTGCTGTGCATCGTTCTTCGACCTGTCAAACGCACGGCCCGCGTTGAAGGTTTTCCTTTCTCGGTGTGTTCTACGCACCGTCCCTTCCGCAGACACGGGAGCAAAATGCTCCCGCCACCCACTCCCAGGCCACCGATGCGCCCTGCACTCCTCCTCCAACGCCGCCCGCTCGCGTTCTCAGGTCTGTAGTAAAACCGCGCAGAGATCGTCCCGACACTGCGTCAAACCGGAATGACGCTGCAATGCGGCGGCCAAGGCGCACAGCGCCTGGTCCGGATCAGCCGGCGCACTCTTGAGCTGAGCCGCCAGACGCGCGCACCCGAACTCCTCGCCGGCGGCGTCGGGTTCTTCGAGCCAGCCATCGGTCAAAAACAGCACCCGGTCGCCGCGGGCGATGGTATGATGCGAGGTCGCATAGGTAGCCTCAATCACCAGCCCGAGCGCGGGATCGCACAACCCGGCCTGCACGGTTTTCACCTCGCCACCCGCTCCCGCCAGAAGGGGCGAGGGGTGACCGGCATTGGCCATGGCGAGGCTGCCCGCCTGCAGGTCTATGACGGCGTAGATCGCGGTGACAAAGCGTGGCATCACCGGCTGATCCAGCAGCGTGCAAAGTCGGGTGTTAAGCCGGGACAGCACTTCGCCAGGAGCGAGCTCCTGCATGCGCAGGTCGCCCACCAGACCACGGATCAGCGAGGTCACCAGCGCCGCCCGCACACCGTGGCCCATGACATCGCAAATCAGGATGCCGACTTGTGTGGGGGAAAAAGCGATGGCGTGGACAAAGTCGCCCGCCAACCGCTCGCTCGGTTCGTAATACAGGGTCAAGGGCGGAAACCCTCCCGCCGGGCGATCCAACATATCATTAACCGAACGCAGGCTGGCCTGCATCAACTCCCGCTGCATGTCGCGAGCCACCACCAAATCCGCCCTGATTTGACGGTTGCGCTCTTCGAGATTGTGCAGGGTGCGATTGGCGAGGGCCTCCGCATCCTTTTGCGCGGTGATGTCGGCCGCCATCCCGACGAGACCGCGAACGCTGCCGCCACCGTCTCGCAGCGGCACCTTTGAGAGCAGCACCCAGCGCTCCAAGTTACCCGCGGTGACGTCGCGTTGCTCGCGGTTGATGATCGAATGGCCCTCCTGCAAAACCTCCTGGTCATCGAGCGTCGCCTGGTCTCCGCGCTCGGGCGGGACGAGCTCGCTCAAGGTGCGGCCGATAATCACGTCGGCCTCGGTCAACCCCATGGCGCGGCGATAAGCTTCGTTGGCGACCTGAATCCGGCCATCCTGGTTTTTCACAAAAATGCGGCAGGGCAGGATCTCGATCAAGGTGCGCAGTAAACGGTGCTGCTCCGCAATCTCGTCGCGCGCGAGCTTGGTCTCGGTGATGTTGCGCGAGATACCGAAGGTGCCGACGATGTCTCCGTTTTTGCCACGCAGAGGCAGTTTGGTGGTGAGCACCCATTGGGGACGCATCGGATCGGTGTAGTTTGCCTCCTCCAGATCAACGATGCCCTCACCGGTGCTGATGATCCGGTGTTCGTCCGCATCTTTTACCCTGGCCAGTTCTTCCGGGAAAAAATCGTAGTCCGTCCGGCCCACCGCCTCTTCCGGCGTAGCCAGCCCGAACTTGCGCGCGTGTTCACGGTTGATGCAAATAAAGCGTCCCTCGAGATCCTTGAAATAGACGTGGGCCGGCAGTGTCTCCATCAGGCGCTGAAACAGCAATCGGTCGGAAATGAGCGGCTCATTGACTGGCTCCGGTTGACCCATGCGAGAAATACTAGGCAAATCGCCCGGCTGGGCAACCCTCAACAGTCGGCGCAACGGCACGCGAGCCTCCGCGCGGCCGGATTACTGTCCGTGACAATCCGCACCGTCCGTGGTTTCAACTTCCGTCCCTCCACTCCGCATGTCGGCTCCCGCCAAAAAACTCCGTCTCGACGAACTGCTCGTCGCCCGGGGCCTCGCCCCCACCCGCGCCAAGGCCAAGGCCTACGTCATGGCCGGCCTCGTGCGCACCGGCACCGAGCGCCTCGACAAGCCGGGCAAGGAATACCCCGCCGACTTCCCCCTCACCCTCGTCCAGACCGACCGCTTCGTCTCGCGCGGCGGCGAAAAACTCCAGGGCTGGCTCGACGCCCATCCGCTCAACCTCGCCGGTGCCCACGTGCTTGATGTCGGCGCGTCCACCGGAGGTTTCACCGACTGCGCCCTCCAGGCCGGTGCCGCCTCCGTCGTCTGCCTCGATGTCGGCCGCGCCCAGCTCCACGGCCGCCTGCTCGCCGACCCGCGCGTCACCAATCTCGAACAGGTCAACGCCCGCCACCTCGACCCCGCCATCCTGCCGCGCCGCGACTTCGACGCCCTGGTCATGGATCTCTCCTTCATCTCGCTCAAAAGTGTGCTCCCCGCCGTCTGGCCCGTGCTCCGCTCCGGCGGCACTCTCGTCGCCCTCGTGAAGCCCCAGTTCGAAGCCGGCAAGGCCGAGGTGGACAAGGGCCAGGGCATCATCCGCGACCCCGCCGTGCAGCAACGCGTGCTCGCCGACGTCACCGCCTTCGCCCTCGCCGAGCTCCCCGGCGCGCAGCTCGTCGGCACGATCGACAGCCCCATCACCGGCACCGACGGCAACCGCGAGTTCCTCCTCGGCCTGCGAAAGACCTGAGCCCGCGCCTCGCATTGGCCGTTGGACATTGACCGTCGCCCGCCCTATCGTGAAACAAAAATGACGCCCATCCGCCGCCTCGCCTTCGTCGTTAACGCGCAAAAATCCGGCGCGCCCGAACTGGCCGCCGATCTCGTCGCCCTCGCCACCGCCGCCGGGGTGTCGGTCAACGTCATCAACACCTATCCCGTCCCGCACGGCTTTCTCGCCGGTTGCGACGCTTGCTGCGTCATCGGCGGCGACGGCACCCTGCTCGGCGTGGCCGCCGAGGCCGCCCGCGCCCAGGTCCCCATCATCGGCGTCAATCGCGGCAGCCTCGGCTTCCTCACCACCTTCTCCGCCGACGACATCCGCGAGTGTTTTCCCACCCTGCTCGCCGGCGACTTTCAAATCACGCACCGCGCCCTGCTCGCCTGCTCCACCGGCAACGGCCCCGACGACCTCGCGCTCAACGACGTGCTCATCAAGGCCAAGGTAAACTCCCGCCTGGTCGGCCTCGAAGTCACCGCCGACGGCGAACTCGTGACCGACTACGATTGCGACGGCCTCATCTTCGCCACCCCCACCGGCTCCACCGCCTACAACCTCTCCGCCGGCGGCCCGCTCATCCACCCCGCCGCCGAGGTCATCGCGCTGACGCCGATCTGCCCGCACACCTTGAGCAACCGCTCCATCATCCTGCGCGCCGGGGTAAAACTGGTGGTGCGCAATCTCAGCGCCGACTCCACCCTGCTCGTCACCTGCGACGGCCAGCGCGACTACCGCGTCGCCGGCCGCGAGCCCATCACCATCACGCTCGCCGCCGAGCGCCTGCCGCTGGTGCAACGCCGCGACCACGCCCACTTCGCCGTCGTCCGCAGCAAGCTCAACTGGAAGGGCGGCGTCGCCACCCGCGAGAAAGACTGAGCCAGGCCCGCGCAGGAGAAACTCTTCCACCATGCGCCTCTTTCAAGACATCCGCAGCAAGGCCCTTCTTCACGCCAAAGGCTGGCTCTTCCTCCTCGTCGGACTACTGGCCGGCACCGCACTCCTGCTCGAATCGCCGACGGTGCGCACCGCCTCGCTCCTGCTCATCGCGATCTGGGCCTTCTGCCGCTTTTACTACTACCTGTTTTACGTCCTTGAGAATTACGCCGGCCGCGACCGCAAATACGCCGGCATTTTTGACGCGATCACCCATTTGCTCACCCGCGGTAAATCCGACTGACGAGACAAACCTGAGTCGGGCCGCGCTCAGGGCTTCATCATCATCATGTCCGCGCCCTCTTGAGCGGGGGCGGCGGGAGTATTCATCGGTTCGCCCATCATGGTGTCGGCAGGCTTCTCGACTTTAGCCGCAGTCGAAGCGGCGGCGGCTTTGGATTTGGCAACGGTCTCGGCCTCGGCGTCGGCCTTTAATTTGGCGGCCTCTTTCTCCATGCGATCCTTCATTTTGGCGGCATCCGCCTCGGTGCGTTCCTGCGCCATGGCGAGCTTGGCGGCGGCGCCTTCGTCGGCATCGAGTTTGCCGTCCTTATTGGTGTCGAAACGGGCGATCAATTCGGCGCGGCGGGCGGCGTCTTTCGCGCGGCGCTGGGCTTTCTCCGCCTCCCACTTGGCGCGCTCGGCATCGTCGAGTTTGCCGTTCTTGTTTTTATCGAAGCGCTGCAAAACGCTCGGTGGCACGTCCGCCTTGGGCGGCGCATCCTGCGCGCGAAGACAGGCGCCGCCGGCGAAAATAAAACCGGCCGCTACCAGACGCGACCACAAGACGAGGGGTAGTATTTTCATGATACCCAAAACCATACACGCCCCCGCCGCGCAGGCAAGAGCGCCTCTGACGCGACGAACTTCCAGAAAGTGGAACCGCTAAATTCCGCTAAAGCTCGCTAACCCAATCAACGAAAACGAAAGCTCGTTCGCTTTAGGTTGTTTGGTCTGTTTTAGCGTTAATTAGCGTAATTTAGCGGTTCCACTTTCCGAAATGTCTTTGCCTCAGGCCGGACGCACCACGAGGCGCTGGCGGCGGATCGCGGCAAGGTAGTCGCGCGCGAAGGTCCGCAACACCGGCACCGACACCGCCGCGAGGCGCGCATCCCATTGCGCGTAGGTTTCCAGCGGCAGACCGAAGAGCGTGCGCACCGTCGCCTCGCCGGCGCGGGCCGCGTTCGTCTGCAAACGCATCCGGCGCGAGGCCTGCAATCGCGTGATCGCCCGCGAAAGCTCCTCCGCCCCGATATCGCCCGCCGCGAGTCGCGCCAGCTCGGCATCGAACTCGCCGAGCACCTCGTCCTCTTTGCCCGGCTGCGTGCCGGCGTAGAGGTAGAACATGCCGTCGTCCACCCCGACCACGCGGGTCGCGCTCACGAAGTAGGCCAGGCCTTTTTCTTCGCGCACACGCTCGAACAAACGCGACGCCATGCCGCTCAAGATCTCGTGCAACACCGCCGCCGCCGTGTCGTCCGCCGCCAGCGCGCCGGGGCCGGGGAAGGCGTCAAACACCAGCGCCTGGTTGCAGACGCGGGTGTGCGTGTGCGCGGCCTTCTTCGCCGGCGCGTGCCGGGCTGGACGCGCCGGGGCCGCGCCGCGCGGGAGTTTGCCCAGCCAGCGCGTGAGCAGCGGCACGAAGGTGCGTTCGTCAAAATCGCCCGCCACCGCGACGACGACGTTGCCGCCGACCGCGAGGCGTTTCCAGAGCGTGCGCAGGTCGGCCGGCTTGAGCGCCTTCACCCCTGCCGGATCGCCGTGGGCGTCGAGCGCCAGCGCGTGAGCGCCGAAAAACTTCGCGCGCGCCAGGCGATGGCCCGCGTTCACCACATCGTCCTCGTCTTGCTGAAGACTCGCCAACTCGGCCTCCTGCTCGACCGCGAAGGTGCGCGTCGCAAAAGCGGGCGAGAGCACGGCCTGCGACAACAACTCGGACGCCAGCGCTGCGTCGCCCGGCAAGACCTCGACGGAGAGGCCAATCGTGTTGTTGCCCGCCGATCCGCCGAAGGAACCGCCCACCGCCTCGATCGCTTCCGCCACCTCGGCTGCGCTGCGCTGGCGGGTGTCCTTGGTGAGCATGGTCGCGAGCAGCGCGCTCGCGCCGCGTTTACCGGCAGTCTCGAAAAGCGGGCCGCCCTCGCACATGAGCTGGACGTGCAAATTCGGCTGACGGTCGTCACGGCGCAGGAGCAGGCGCACGCCGTTGGGCAGGGTGCGGAGTTTCCAATCCTCGGTGCGCGCGGTGGTGGTGGCGGCGGCCTTGGGCGCGGCGGAGGGCTTCGGAACGGGGTCGAGCGAGACGGTGTTTTCGCGCTGCGGCACGAGCCATTCGCGCAACACGCGGCGCAGGTCGGCGGGCGTGGCGGCGGCGACGCGGGCGAACCAGGTGCGGCTGAAATCAAGGTCGCCCGCCACCACTTCGGCCGAGCCGAGGCGCGCGGCGCGGCGCGAGGTGGTCTTGCGTCCGCCAATCTCGCCAACAACGAGCTGGCGCACGGCGCGGGCAAGAGCAGGGCGGGTGAAGCCCTTGGCGACGAGGCGCGCCAGCTCGGCGCGCACGGCCTTCTCGGCGGCGTCGCGTTTATCGGGGTCGGTAGTAAAAAACACCGCGAAGAGTCCCGCCGGGCCGGGGCTCCAGTGGTGCGCGTCGATGCTGTGCACGAGGCGGAGTTTTTCGCGCAGGGTCTGCCAGAGCGGAGAGCTGTCGCCGTAGCCGATGACGACGGCGAGCAGGTCGAGCAGCGGGGCGTCGGGGTGCGTCATGGGCACGCCGGGCCATGCGAGGGCGACGCGGCTCTGCTCGACCTCGGCGGTTTCGCGCCGCAGGCGCGGGGCGAGTTGGACGGACTCGGCGGGTTGATAAACCGGCGCGAGGCGGCGGCGGGGCACGGCGCCGAAGTGTTTCTCGACCGAGACGCGGACGGCGGCGGGGTCGATGTCGCCCGCGATCACGACCACGAGGTTATTGGGCGCGTAGCGTTCGCGGTAATAGGCGAGAAGTTCGTCGCGCGTGACAGCGGAGAAAACTGCCTGATGGCCGATCACCGGCTCGCGCAGCGGATGCTCGCGAAACACGGTGCGAGCGAGGGCGTCCCAATGGCGGCGGTCATGGTCGTCGTCGCCCATCGCGATCTCGCGCAGGATGACGTCGCGCTCCCGCGCCACCTCGTCGGCGGGCAGGGTGCTGTGGAGCGTCATGTCGGCGAGCAGATCGACCGCGACCGCGAGATGCGCGGCGGGCAGGTCGATGTAGTAAACGGTGCGGTCGTAGGTGGTGTAGGCGTTGATGCTGCCGCCGTGGGCCTGCACCGTCGCGGAGATTTCACGACCGACGCGGCGGGCGGTGCCCTTGAAGAGGAGATGCTCGAGATAGTGCGAGAGGCCGGCGCCGAGAAGAGCGCCCTCGTGCTGGCTGCCGGTTTTAACCCAGACCTGCACGGAGACGACCGGCGC
>JBEGTN010000113.1:0-3280 GCA_041179405.1 Verrucomicrobiota bacterium | reverse complement strand
GTTTGAGCCGGAACTGATAAGCCTTTTTGTCACACTGTGCGCGCGGAGACTGCACCGCCGGCCCCTTGGACTCATTTAATAAACGAAACTGGATACCCGTAAGATCCGTATTGATCGCCATTTCACCGCCCAATGCATCAATTTCGCGCACAATCTGGCCCTTGGCCTGGCCGCCGATGGCCGGGTTGCAGCTCATCTGGGCCACCGTATCCAAATTACCGGTCAAAAGCAGGGTGCGCGCACCCATCCGCGCCGCCGCCAAGGCCGCCTCGCAGCCGGCGTGGCCGGCCCCGCAAACAATCACTTCATAAACTTTGGCATCGGAAGACATGCAATGGGGTCTAATCGACAGGATTCCGCCGCCGGATGCGAGGCCGCAAAACACTCCTTGATCAGCCGCAGCCAAACTCAAAGTTTAAACAGGGCAGGGGAGGGGGCGGGCCGACGGAACGACCCACCTTACTTCCCAATACAGAACGTCGAAAACAACGCGTCCAACATGCGTTCATTATCAACCCGGCCCGCCACCTCGCCCAAGGCATCCAGAGCCGAGCGCACATCGCTCGAAACCAGTTCGATCGGGGCGGAAACCGCCGCCACGAGCCCGGCCCGGGCATCCAGCAAGCCCGACCGTGCCCTGCGCAGGGCATCCGCATGACGTGCGTTTATCGCGATGTGATCCTCATCGGGAAACACCGCCCCCAGTGCGTCCGCACGAGCGATAATTGCCTCCTGCAAACCCGCCAAGCCCTCGCCCGTAAGGGCCGAAACCACATAGATCGGAAACGGCAAGGTCACAGCGTCCGCGTTTGCCGCCGGTAAATCCGCCTTGTTTCGCACCAACAAAATTCGCCCCGAATCCAAATACGGCACCAGCTCCAAGGGCGGCGGGGGCAGGGGCTTCGTGCCGTCGGTCACCCACAGGATCAAATCCGCCTCAGGCAAACGCTCAATGGTCTTATCCATACCCAAGCGCTCAATAACGCCGGGACTGGGATTAAGTCCCGCCGTATCAATCAGCCGCAATAAATGCGGCCCGAGATGAACCCTTTCCTCAATAAAATCCCGGGTCGTGCCCGGCTCCGGGCTCACCAGCGCGCGCTCACGGCCGACCATGGCGTTTAAAAGACTGCTCTTGCCCACATTTGGCACACCCAAGAGCACGGTTTTGAATCCATCCCTCAACATGTCCCCGTAGCGATGGGTGGCCAGCAAACGCTCTGTTCCACGTAGAACATCCGCCAAGGCGGCGATCACCAAGGCCTGATCCTCCGGCGGCAGATCTTCATCTGGGAAATCAATGTAGGCCTCGATCCGTGCCAAAACCCCCAAAAGCGCGGCGATCAACGCCTCCAGGTGACGCCCCAGCCCACCTTGCAACTGCCGACGGGCCGCATCCAGGGCGCGTTCGCTTTGCGCATGGATCAAATCCATCACCGCCTCCGCCTGCGTCAGCTCCATGCGCCCATTCAAAAACGCCCGCCGGGTAAACTCCCCCGGCTCCGCCGCCCGACACCCGCGCAGAAACATATCCGCCAATATCCGCTGCACGATGAGCGGGTTGCCGTGGGTGGAGATTTCTAGGGTGTCTTCACCGGTGAAGCTGCGTGGTCCGCCGCTAAAGCACCAAACCACGTCATCCAACACCTGGCCGTCCACCGCCCGATAATCCGTATGTCGGTAACGCCGCTCCGGCAGCGCCCGCACATCCAAACCAAAGGCCGCCGCCGCCAACCCACGGCACCCGTCGCCACTGGCCCGGATAAGGGCCAGGGCTGCGGTTCCGGGCGCGCTCGCCAAAGCCGTGATTGTATCGGTCGTCGCTGTCATTTCATCCAACATGGGCAGTGGGGTGGGGGGACGGGCAGGGGAGGGGAGGCGCTGATAGGGAGATACCGGCATGGATTAAATCCGTATCTTTATCGAAGACTCTCCAACGCGGTTTGAAGAGGTATGGCCTGCCGACGTCGATCAAGCACGATGTTGACCTCGCGGTATCCCGCCTGATGCAGCAAAACCATCGCCGCCTCATAACCATCGGCAACGCGATCCGGCCGGTGCGCATCGGCACCGATCACCACCGGGATTCCCCGTTTTGCCATCAAAGCCAGTTGGGCGCGGCCCGGGTTCATCTCCCGTATCGCCTTAAACATCCCGCTGGTATTGATCTCCATCGCGACACCGGTGACGGCGATACGATCCAGCGCGGCCTCGATAAACGGCTGGATGCGCGGGAAATGCCACTGCGAAGGCGCTTCGTTTTTGATCAAGTCAGGATGGCTGAGCGTATCGAACAATCCGGACTCCGCCGCCATTGCAAGGTGTTCATAATAAGTCTTTTGATACTCAAAAATATCGCCAGTGTAATACTCCTTCCGGTAAAACTCCATCTGGTAGTGAACGCTCCCCAATACGTGGTGCAACGGCTCGCGGGCATGGAGCTCCTTCAACCACGGCTCGAGCCCGGGGGCATAATCGCTTTCCAACCCGAGCCTGACATCCAGCCGCCCCGCATACGCGGCGCGCGCCCGAGCGACCATTTTGACATAGCGGGGGAATTCCGCGTCTGCCATGCGCACTTCCGCCGACCAACCGTGGGGCAGGGGAGCGTGACAGGTGAAAACTATCCCCTTCAATCCACGCCGCAAAGCATGGGCGCAATACTCCTCCGGCTCACCCGTCGCATGTTGGCAGAGCGTGGTGTGACAATGGGATTCGTAGAGCACCGGAACAGATGCGGTGAAGCGCGGCATATCCACGAAACTCACCTATTGCAGGCCTTGGCGCAATCAAACCCGGCATTTGCCAAATCAACGCGGCCGAATCAGCAAGAGCGCACGATCATCGTGCCGGGGAGCAAGCGTGCAAAACTGCCGAAGATATCGATCCACCCGACGTAAAATCTCGGCCAGCGAATCTTTTTGATGGCGCCGTAAACTGTCCGCCAGCCGATCGCGCCCGAATTCATCACCCGACGCATTACAGGCCTCGTTGATACCATCCGTATAAAGCGCCAGCAAGTCGCCTGCGCCGAGCACGACCCGTCCCTCGTCCAGCGTGGCCTCGAATAAATCGGGGGGAGCCATGCCGAGCGCCATGCCGCCGTCGCCAAGCAATTCAGGCGCGCCGCCCGCCGCCCGAAGCAACAACCCGGCCTCGTGCCCCGCCCGGCAAAACCTCAGCGCCAGTGTATCCGTATTTAAAATACAATAGAACAGCGTTATATACATCCCGGGCGGCATGTCGGGCTGAAGCACGCGGTTAACCCGGTGAAGAACCG
>JBEGTN010000112.1:0-6366 GCA_041179405.1 Verrucomicrobiota bacterium | reverse complement strand
TGGCGGTGACCGGCATCGGCACAGAAGCGTTGGTTGTGCTGTTGTTGCCCAGCTGACCGTATTCATTGAAGCCCCAGGCGAAGATGCGGGTAGCTTTCCATGCCAGCACGAGGTCGTTGCCCGTGCCTCCGTAGTAGTTCGCCACGAAATCGTAGGTCACTCCATTGTAAGTCATCGCCACTGTCTGCCCCTGAGTGAGGTTGTCGAAGGTGCCAGAGATAAAACTCATGCCGGTATTTTTCACCACCGTAAGCTGGGTGCCCGTTGTGGGTGTGTAGTTGAGGGTGAAGGTCACCGTGTTGCCTGTGGCTATGTAACTGCTGGCGGTGACCGGCACATCGGCCCCGGTGGTGTAGGCGGCTGTGAGCACAGCGGCAAATGAGGCGGCCACCCCTAGGATGAGCAGAGCAAACACGCCTACGCAAAGCCGGAGAAACGGAAGAGCGAGTCCTGCAAGCTCGCAAAGGAAGGATGGCAGGTGCCCCGAAGGGGTGGCCAAGGCATCGAGCCTGCGCTTATTGCTAAACGTTTTCATTGATTGGAAGGCTGGAGGCTACCTTAGTAAAAAGGGTGGGCGGCGTGTTCTAAGCTCAAAAAATGCAGATGTATGCTCCCGCTGGTGTCTGAATGACCGATTTGAGGTCGAGGTCAGCGGATGATCCATCGCCCGAAAACAGAAGGCTCCCAATTGTTTGCGATGGGGTTTGCGGGCGGCGACTCACGCACGCAGCCAGGGCTTCGCTTCGGCGCTAGTCAAGGTTCGCAGTTGAGAGTGTTCTCTGTGTGCGGGAAGGAGCGGAGACGCTGGCGGGAGTGCGGTGGCGGCGAGCAGTGCTGCGGGTGATGCGCAAACCAGATGAACTTTAGGGAAATGAGGGGCTTCGCGAGTGCCTTGCTGCTGCGTCTTCGTGATGCGTGCTGTTTACGCCGCGTCGAAGACGAGGTCGTGTTCGGCGGCGAGGTAGGCTTCCAGGTGGCGGGTCAGGCGGAGGAGTTCGGGGAGCGGGACTTGGGGCGATTCGGCGGGTTGGTTGAGGGCGTGGGCGATGCGTTCGCGGTCGGCGTCGGGCAGGGCGGGCAGCCATTCTTGTTTGAGCGGCAGGCCTTCGTCGCGGGCGAGGCAGTAGAGGCTTTTAAAGTAGATTAACTCGGGGCGGGTGCCGGAGCGGCAGAGGGCGGCGAAGGCTTGGGCGAGGCGCGCATCCACGGCGTGGCGGCTTTCCTGCGGCACGGGGTTGCGGGAGACCAGCCGGGCGAGGCGGGAGGCGGCGGCGAGGGTGGGGTAATCGCGGCCGATGGCAGCGTGGCGGGCGAGCAGGCGGTGCTCTTTTACGAACCAGGGGCCGTCGCCGGGGGAGTTGCGGCCGTGCTGGAGGGTGAGGGCGAGACGGTCAAAAAGATCGGGCGGGGTGGCGGTGTCGGGCTTGGGGGTGCGGGTGGTGCGAAGCAGGGCGGTGAGGAGGCCGTCGGTCGGGGAGAAGCAGGTGAGCACGAGGTGGTCGCCGGTGTGCGGGGCTTTGGCGAGCAGGTGGGCTTCGGTGAGGTGGGCGGGGCCGGACACGGGGGAGGTAGGAGGGCGGAATGAGGAAGGGCGGGATTTTTTACCACAGAGACGCAGAGGCACAGAGATCGGGCCAATTGAATTCTAATCCGTGTGTATCCGTGTGCATCTGTGGTTCAATATCTCGGGTTCCGGGTATTCTCTGTGCTCTGTGGTGAAAATGCTGAATTTTTAACCGCGAAGGGGCGCGAAGGGACGCGAAGAAGAGAGGGAGCAAGCAAATGACGGAGGGCGGGGCAGGGAACTCGGCTCAGGGGGCGGGGGACGGGGTGAAGAGGTCGTTTTTGGCGGCCCAGGCTTTGAAGATGGCGCCGGCGACGGGGGCGGCGTAGCGGCCGCCGCCGGTGTCTTCGCCGGGGGTGTCGCCTTCCATCATGATGGCGATGGCGATGCGGGGGTTCTCGATGGGGGCGAAGCCGATGAACCAGGCGAAGTTGATCGTGCCGGCGTCGGTGCGTTTCTGGGCGGTGCCAGTCTTGCCGGCGATGCGCAGGCCGGGCACGCGGTAGCTCGGAGTTTGGAGAACACGGCCGGTGCCGGTGTTGGTGACAGCTTCCATGCCGGCGAGCATGGCGGCGCGGCCGGCGAAGGGGATGTCGGCGGCGGGGCTGTGCTGGCGGGGGCGGTCGGGGTCGTGCAACAGGGTGGGGCGGGTGAGGGTTTCGTTGCGGGCGAAGGAGGCGATGAAGCAGGCCATCTGGAGCGGGGTGAGGGCTAGATCGCCCTGGCCGATGGAGACGTTGGCGGTGTCGCCGGCGAACCAGCTCTCTTCGCGACGGGCTAGTTTCCAGGCGGGGTCGGGCACGAACATGCGGGTGGCCTCGAAGGGGAGCTCGATGCCGGTGGGGCGGTCGAGGCCGAAGCGGCGGGCCTCGGCGGCGAGGGAGTCGATGCCGGTTTTCAGGCCGTAGTCGTAGAAGAAAGTGTTGCAGCTTTTCTCCAGCGCCATGGGGAAGGTGATGGTGCCGCGGTCGCGGTGGTTGTTGCAGACGAAGACGCGGCCACCGACCAGGTAGGTGCCGGTGCATTCGACGGAGGAGCCGGGGTGGATGTGGCCGGAGCGGAGGCCGGCGATGGAGGTGAGGACCTTGAAGGTGGAGCCGGGCGGGTAGAGGCCCTGGGTGGCGCGGTTCATCCAGGCACCGCGGGCCTGGATGTCGGCGTTGACGGCGGCGGTGAGGCGCGGGATGAAGGAGTTGAGGTCGTAATCGGGCTTGCTGGCGAGCACGAGCACCTCGCCGGTGGCGACATCGAGGGCGACGGCGGCGCCGGCGAGCCCCATCTCGGTCATGGTGCGCTCGGCGGCGAGCTGGAGGTCGAGGTCGAGGCTGGTAACGACATCGGCGCCTTGCACGGGGCGGCGTTGCTCCAGGGGCGGGAGGAGGCGGTAGCCGGCGGGGTTGACGCGGTAGATGGCGCCGCCGGACTGGCCTTGGAGGCGGGCGTCGAGAGCTTTTTCGAGGCCCTCGCGGCCGACGGTGCCGCGCATTTTAAAGGTGCGAAGTTCGGAGCCGGGCAGGGTTTCATCGACCTCCACATCGTCATCGGCGGCGACGGTGCCGAGGGTGTGGGCGGCGAGGCTGGTGTGGGGGTAGTCGCGGAGGCTGGAGGTGTAGAGCTGGAGGGGCGAAGTGACGGGGAGCTGCTCAAGCAGGCGGGCGTAGTGCTCGGGCTGGAGGTCGTCGATGAGCAGGTAGGGGAGGATGCGTTGCTGCCGGTAGTGACGCTCGAGGGTCTCGATATTGACTTGAAAGCGGGTGCCGAGGATGCGGTTGATGCGGGCGAGGTAGCCCTGGACAACCGAGACGCGGGCGATGCGTTCCAGCTCGGTGGCGGAGGGGATGTCCTGGTCGCCGGCCTCGCGGTAGTTGCGCCGGATGCGGAGGAACTCGTGGCGGAACTCGGTGCGGAGCTCATCGAGGTGGAGGGTGACGGCGAAGCGGGCGCGGTTGGCGACGAGCAGGCGGCCGTCGCGGTCGTAGATCCTGCCGCGCGGCCCGGGGATGACGACGCGGCGCTGGCTCTGCACGGTCTCGCGCTCGAGGTGGATGCCGGTGCGAAGGAGCTGCTGGTAGAAGAGGCCGGAGGCGAGCACTCCGAGCAGGACGACGGCGAAGCCGTAGAAGACCCAGAGCCGGGGATCGTAGCCACGGTGGGACTCGATGAGTGTGCCGGAGCGTTCGTTGGTGCGCGGGGCGGGCATGGCCTCAGGCGTAGCGACGGAGAGCCGACACGGGTTCGGCCCCCAGGAGTTGCAGGCTGCGAAGTTGAAGGGCGATGAACCACGGCCCGAGCAAGGCGGTGGCGAGTTGCGAGGCCACGAGATCGGCGAGCAGGCGCAGGGCACCGGCAGCGGGATCGGGCAGGGAGCCGAGATCGAGGAACCCGCCGACCACACAGAGCGCGAGGTTGACGAAAAGGGCGGCGACGACGCAGACGAAAGTCTCTTCGCGGGGCAGCCGGCCGCGGAGCTGGTGAATCAGGCAGACGGCCAGTCCGTAGAGAAAGGCGTGGCGGCCAAAGGAGACCGGATCGTAGGCATCGACCCAGAGGCCGGTGAAGAGCGCGACGACGAGGGCGGGGCCAAAGGAGAGACGCAAAGCGGCGAACGCGATGAGCAGGCCGGCGAGGTCGAGCGTGATCGCGAACGGGGCGACCAGGTGGTTGAACTGGCCGGCTAGCGATTGAAGGACGCAGGCGCAGAGGCAGAGGATGAAAACTTGGCGAAACGAAGTCGGCATGGGCGGCGGGGCGCGGCGGCTCTCAGGGCGCGGTCTGGCCGGGGGCGTTGACGACGGAGGCGTCGATCGGCACCAGCACGGTGACTTCGGTGATGCGGCCGAGACGCTCGTCGATGAGCACGCGACCGGTTTTGAACAAGCCGTCGGTGCCCAGTTCGAGCTGCACGACCTGGCCGACGATGAGGCCGGGCGGGAAAATGCCGCCGAGGCCGGAGGTGACGAGCGAGCGGGGGGCGGCGGGGGTGGCGAAGAGATCGAGCGGGACAAACTCCAGCACGCCTTGGGCGGGCCGCAGGGGCGGGTTCACCCCGCCCTGAAAGCTCACCGGCCGGTCGTCGCCATCGAACACGGCGGCGAGGCGGAGGCCCGGGCTGCTGATGAGCTCGACGACGGAGGTGGTGGAGCGGACCTCGACGACGCGACCGGCCAGGCCGCCGCTGTAGATCACGGGCGAGCCGACGAGGATGCCGTGGTTGGAGCCCTTGCGGACGATGATACGCTGCCACCAGGCGTTGAAATCACGGCGCACGACGCGGGCGGGCTCGGAGCGAAACTCGCCGTAGGAAGGCAGGCGGAGCAGCTCCTCGAGGCGGCTGATCTCGGTGCGCAGGCGGGCGTCGTCGCGCATGCGAAATTCGTAGGAGGCGTTGACGGCGGCGAGTTCGCGGGCGGCGGCGATGAGCTCGTTGTTAGTGCGGGTTTTTTGGGACCAGAAATCCTGCAGTTCGCCGACGTAGGAGGCGGCCAGATCGACCGGGGCCTTGAGTTCGTAGAAGCTGAGCCGGGCGAAACGTTTGATCGCGCCGGGAAGAATCAGCCAGACCAGCAAGACCAGGCCGAGGGTAAAAAAAGGGCGGGCCTGATCGAAGCGGCGGGGCACGGCGGGTAAGGACTGACGGCGAAATCAGGTGGAGGGGAGCGCGGGCCGCTGAACGTTGTCGATGGCCCGTGACCGGGTCGCGACAAACGAGCCCCGAGGGTGGGCGCTCAGACGTTTTGCAGCACCCAGTTGAGGTCGTCGAGGACGGCGCCGGTGCCGTTGGCGACAGCGGAGAGAGGGTCGTCTGCGACGATGACGGGGAGGCCGGTCTTTTCCGAGAGGAGGCGGTCGATGCCGCGGATGAGCGCACCGCCGCCAGCCATGACGAAGCCGCGGTCCACCAAGTCGGCGGACAACTCGGGCGGGCAGCGCTCGAGAGTGGCGCGCACGGCGTCCACGATGGACGAGATGGGATCGCTCAGGGCCTCGCGGATCTCCTGCGAAGTGATGTGGATGGTCTTGGGCAGACCGGCGACGGAGTCGCGTCCCTTCACCTCCATGGTGAGTTCCTCGTCGAGCGGGTAGGCGGAGCCGACGCGGCACTTGATCTCCTCGGCGGTGCGCTCGCCGATGAGCAGGTTGTAGGCGCGCTTCATGTAGTTGACGATGGCGCTGTCGAGCTCGTCGCCGGCGACGCGGATGGATTTGCTAAAGACGATGCCGGAAAGGGAAATGATGGCGATCTCGGTGGTGCCGCCGCCGATATCCACGATCATGTTGGCGGCGGGCTCGTCGATGGGCAGGCCCACGCCGATGGCGGCGGCCATGGGTTCGGGGATGGTGATGACATCGCGGGCGCCGGCGTGGGTGGCGGAGTCCTTGACCGCGCGCTTCTCGACCTCGGTGATGCCGGAGGGGATGGCGATGACGACGCGCGGGTTCACGCGGAACGAGTTGCCGGTGACCTTGCGGATGAAATAGCGCAGCATCGCCTCGGTGACGTCGAAGTCGGCGATGACGCCGTCCTTCATGGGGCGGATGGCGGTGATGTTGCCGGGGGTGCGGCCGAGCATCTTCTTGGCCTCGTCGCCGACGGCGCGGACTTTGCGAGTGACGGTGTCGAGGGCGACGACTGAAGGCTCACGCAGGACGATGCCTTTGTCCTTCACGTAAACGAGGGTATTGGCGGTGCCTAAGTCGATGCCGATGTCGTTGGAGAAATAGCCAAACAGATTTGATGACATGATGCGTGTGGGGCGACGGCTGCGCCGCCCTGAAAAACAATCGTCGGGGGTAAACCTCTG
>JBEGTN010000111.1:0-6928 GCA_041179405.1 Verrucomicrobiota bacterium | reverse complement strand
CCAAGCCCTCGGGGCATGGCCTCGGCATGATGGTCGTGCAACGCATCATGCGCGCACACGGCGGCCTCATCGGCGTGGAAAGCAAGACTGGACAGGGCACGGTGGTGACTTTGCAGTTTCCTCAAAAACATCGCCGCGTGAAGCTGTTGCAATAAGTCTTGGATTCGACCGTTTCCGCTGGCGCCATACATCGCTAGCGCCGAAATGTCCCACCTCGGCTTGACCCTGCCGTTGGTAAAAGCGAGAGATTATACATGTTGCCCAGTGTATTGATTGTCGATGATGAGAAACACACCCGCGAGGGGCTTCGTCAGGCGTTGGAAGATTCCTATGACGTGTCGGTGGCGGCCAGCGCTGATGAGGCTTTTAACCTGCTGGATGCGCAGCCCTTTGACGCCGTGCTCACTGATTTACGAATGCCTGGTAAGTCAGGCCTGAAGGTCATCGATAAAGCGCTCGCCCTTCCGCACCGACCGCCGGTCATCATGATGACTGCTTACGGCAATATCGATACCGCCGTGGATGCGATGAAGCGTGGTGCGGTCGATTTTTTGACCAAGCCGGTCAATCTCGAACGGCTCGAAGTGCTTCTGCAGCGCGCGCTCAAAACCAAGACGCTTGAGGTGGAGGTAAAGCAACTGCATGAGAGGCTCGACGCGAAATTCAGTTTCTCAGGCATAATCGGCCACTCGGCCGCCTTGCACCGGCTAACCGAGCAAGTGCGGTTGGTGGCCCCTTCAAAAGCGACCATCCTACTCGAGGGCGAGAGCGGAACGGGCAAGGAACTCATCGCCCAGGCGGTGCATCAGGTGAGCCCACGCTCACGCGGTGCTTTTGTAGCGGTGCATTGCGCGGCGCTCTCGGAGAATCTCTTGGAAAGCGAGCTCTTCGGCCACGAGCGCGGGGCCTTTACCGGGGCGACGGAACGTCGTGTTGGACGTTTTGAAATGGCCGATGGAGGAACGCTTTTTCTAGATGAGATCGGTGAGATCACCGCTTCGACCCAGGTGAAGCTGCTTCGCTTCCTGGAGACTCGCACCATTGAGCGGGTAGGCGGCACCAAACCCATCTCGCTCGACGTCAGATTGGTGGCGGCAACCAACCGTAATCTGGAACGCATGGTGGCCGAGGGAAAGTTTCGTGAGGATCTGTTTTTCAGGCTCAACGTGATCCGTCTGGTGATGCCGCCCTTGCGTGACCGGGCTGATGACATTCCGCTGCTATTGGCCCATTACCTCAAGTATTTCGCCAAGGAAAACTCCACGCCTCCGCCCAATTTAGAAGCAGGTGCGCTGCGCACGCTGTGTTCTTACCGTTGGCCGGGCAACATTCGTGAGCTGCGGAATTTTTGCGAGAACGCCGTCGTGATGTTTCGCGGCAACAAGTTCACCGAATACGATCTTGATCCCCGTTACCGGGAAAATGCGCCATGGCCGGCCTCCGGTGGTGCCGCAGTCACGAGCGGCGTTGACTCAACCGCGCCTGCCGGACGCGGACAGGTTTTAGCGTTGCCGGGGCCTGCGGGGGCATCTCTCTCCGTGGCTGAAAATGAAAAGCGTCTGCTGCGCGAAGCCCTGCACAAGGCACGCGGCAACCGCACCGAGGCCGCGAAGTTGATGGGGCTCAGCCGACGCACCTTACATCGTAAAATTGCCCAGTGGCCAGAATTGGACACTCTTGATTAACTGGCCGCACCAAAACACCTTTGCGTTTGCCACCCAGTCTGCCGGCGAACACCAACAAATGACCGTTTCTTTCTACACCCTATCATCATGATTCGTCCCATTTCTGTTTTATTCCTGTCGATTATTGCCAGTGGGCTCGCGCTTGCCGAGCCATTGAAGATTGTGGGCTCTGATTTGCTCAATGGCACTGTTGACGTCGAGTTGACGAAGTTCGCGAAGACTAACGACCACGAGATAGCAGTTGAATTCAAGGGCAGTCGTCTTGCCTTGGAAACACTTCAGTCCAAGCAGGCCGACATGGGATTGATGGTCTTTGGTGCGGATGACACCAAGCCAGGTCCCGAGTTTACCACCTTGGTGGTTGGCTATTTCACCACCTTTATCGCGGTGCCGAAAAGTATGGTAATGTCGCAGATCTCCTTCGAGCGAATGGGGGCGATTTTTGGTGCGCGTGAATCGAGTGACGCACGCCGCTGGGCGGATATTGGCGTAGTGGGGGCGCTGTCACAACGCAACATACTGGCCGTGGCTTCCGGCCGCCGCGCGGGACTCTCCCTGGATATTTTCCGTTATGGGGTTTTATCCAAGCCCGAGCTGAAATCCACAGTGTTGCTTTTTGATACAGCTGAGGAAGCGGAGGGCCGTATTTCTAGCGACGAAGGAGGCATTGTTTTGTTGCCCACTGCTCCGACGACGAACGGCAAGCTTAAGGTTCTCTTGTTATCCAAAACAGTGCGTGACGTCGCCTATGGTCCGACTCCCGAGAATTTGCACAGTGGTGATTACCCCTTGCGCCTGCCGGTGCAGCTCGTGTTCCGCAAGGGCGATGCCAAGCGACTCGGCTATTTGATCCGGCACCTGCTGGCAGACGAAACCATGGCAACACTGAATGCGGCCAATGTGATTTCGTTGCCCACGCAGGCGCGCAAACAGGTCATCTTTGATTTGGAGACGATGTAGTTTTTTACTAAGATTTGAAAATACCTGTTGACCATGACGCAGAGTCCTCTTTTGTCCCCCTCTCTCACGCAGGCGTAGCTCAGTTGGTAGAGCACCACCTTGCCAAGGTGGACGTCGAGAGTTCGAGTCTCTTCGCCTGCTCCATTTCGTCAGAATATCCCCTAACTTAAAAGGTTAGGGGATTTTTATTTTTCAGTTTTTGCTAAAGTGAAAACAGTCGGTCGGTAAACGCAGGAAAATGTGAGAACGACCACCCGTAACACTGCCGACCACGACGATAGGGAACAGGCGGCGTTGCTCGCGTTGCAGCTGGCGAGAGAGGCGTTTCGGCTCGTGGGTGGGAGGGACAGGGAATTGAGGAAGGACAACTGCCGCGGCCGGCATCGTTCCGCTGGCTGCGGCGAGCGGCAGAGAGCGGCATTGCTTCGGGCAGGCTATCGGGCGGTCGGCACCCGCCACGAAAACCCTATGCGTCGCCCTTTTCAGTCGATGATACACACCATATCGCCGACGCGCAATTCCTCGTAAAGTGCGACGATTTCATGATTCGTCATCAGCACGCAGCCGGCACTCCAAGGCTGGCCGATGCGGTCTTCACGGTTGGTGCCGTGGAGGTAAATGTAGCGCTCGTAGGTATCGACTGCTTCGCCGGCGACGGATCGGCCGACATTCACCTCCGGCTCCAGTCCCCGCAACCAGAGGATGCGGCTGGTGATGAGGTTGCCGTTATCTTCGTGTTCTGAGAAGTGGCGCCCGGTGGGTTTGCGGCCCTTGAAGACCATTCCTGCCGGCTGCTCGCCGCCGATGCGCTCCGCGATCTCGTGCAGGCCGCGCGGGGTGCCGAGCGAATCTTTCACATTACTGGGCGGTTTTAACGAAGTGGACACCCCGTAGGCGCGGACCAATTCGCCTTTATGGAAAAACTGCATCGTCTGCGTAGCGATGTGCACGTAAAGCACTCGGTCTGCGGGCTTGATGCCCAGCCTCAGACAGGTTTTGGTGACCAACTCTAATTTTTTATCCATCGTGAATACGCGTAACTATGTTGTCGGTATCGTCGGCGCCACCGGGGCTGTCGGTCAAGAGCTCGTCCGTTTGCTGGCCGAGCGTAACTTCCCTTTGAGCGAGCTGCGGCTATTCGCCTCGGCGCGTTCGGCGGGTAAAACCGTTACGCATGCCGGCAAGACGCTTGTCATCCAGGAAGCCAAGCCCGGCTGTTTTGCAGGCGTGGATCTCGCGTTTTTTGCCGCCGGCGGTTCGGTGACTCGCGCTCTGGCGAGCGACGCCATTGCCAGCGGCTGTCTGGTCATAGACAAAAGTTCAGTCCACCGTCAGGCGGACGGCGTGCCCCTCGTGGTGCCTGAGATCAATCCCGAGGTCCTGCGCACCCACAAGGGCCTTATCGCCAATCCCAACTGTTCCACCGCTGTCATGTTGATGGGACTCTACCCGCTTCATCGCGCATTTGGCCTGAAGCGTATCTTCGTCTCGACCTACCAATCCGTCTCCGGCACCGGTGCCGAGGCGGTGAAGGAACTGGCGGATCAAATGGCGGCCCACGCCAAGGGAGAGCCGCTCACGCACAAGGTTTACCCCTATCAGATCGCTTTTAATTGTATCCCGCAGGTGGATACTTTCGGTGCGGACGGATATACCGGCGAAGAAGAGAAGATGCGTCTCGAAAGCCGAAAGATTATGGGCCTGCCCGACCTGAAGGTTTCCGCCACTTGCGTGCGCGTGCCCGTCTTGCGCGCACACTCGGTCGCGGTGAGCGCCGAGTTCGAGCGTCCGGTGAACCTGGCCGAGGCCCGTGCCGCTATCGCCGCCTTTCCGGGAGCGGAACTCGTGGACGATACGGCGTCGAAGCGTTATCCGACCCCGCTGGATTTTGCCGAGAAAGTGAAGTGTGGCGTAGGCCGTTTGCGCATCGATACGGCGTTTGACAACGGCATCTCCTTCTGGGTCAGCGGAGACAACCTCTGGAAGGGTGCCGCGCTCAATGCCGTGCAAAACGCCGAACTCGTTTGCCGGGAGGGCTGGCTCAAGCCGCTTGCGGTCTGATCTGCCTTCCGCGGCGAGCACTGGTTTAAATCCGGACAAATATACCCTTGTCACCACGCACGCCGCCCCGCTTACATTTTACCTTTTCTCCAATCAGGACGCTTAGCTCAGTTGGTTAGAGCATCTCGTTTACACCGAGAGGGTCGGGGGTTCGAGCCCCTCAGCGTCCACCATTTTACCTCTTTAAACTTAGCATGCGTCATACGATCTCCATCCTTGTTGAAAACAAATTCGGCGTGCTCACCCGCGTCACCGGCATGTTTTCCGGCCGGGGTTTTAACATAGATTCATTGAACGTCGCGCCCACTCACGATTCGGCATTCTCCCGCATCACCGTGCTGATGAAGGGTGACGATTCGGCGCTGGATCTCGCGATCCGCCAATTGCGCAAACTCGTCAACGTCGTGGAAGTCACGGATTTCAAGGAGGGGCAGGCTGTCCAGCGCGAGCTCGTGTTGATCAAGGTCAAGGCCGACAGCAAGACCCGCTCCGAAGTGATGCAGATCTGTGATATTTTTCGCACCAAGATCGTGAATATCGACGCAAGCGAACTCATCATCGAGCTTACTGGCGACGACGCCAAGGTGCGCGCTTTCATTGATCTGCTGACGCCTTTTGGCATAATCGAGCTCGCCCGCACCGGCACCCTCGCGTTGAAGCGCTAAGCCCGGTTCACCGTCTTCCCCGTCAATCCACCCTAATCCTCAAACACTTTTCCCAACATGCCTGCCAAAGTATACACCGACAAGGACGCCGATCTCGGCCTCTACAAGAACAAGACCATCGCCGTTCTAGGCTACGGTTCCCAAGGCCATGCCCACGCCTTGAATCTCAAAGACTCCGGCGTAAATGTGATCATCGGCCTCTACGAGGGCTCGAAGTCCAAGCCGGTCGCCGAGAAGCACGGCTTCAAGGTCGTCTCCACCGCCGAGGCCGTCCGCCTCGCCGACATCATCCTTGTCGGTCTCCCCGACATGAAGCAGGCCGACGTTTACACCCAGGACATCGAGCCCAACCTTAAGAAGGGCAAGACCCTCGTCTTCTCGCACGGCCTCGCGATCCACTTCGGCCTCATCAAGGTCCCGGCCGACATCGACGTCATCCTCGTCGCCCCGAAGGGCCCCGGCCACATGGTCCGCCGCCTCTACGTTGAAGGCAAAGGCATGCCCGCCCTCATCGGCGTGTTCCAGGACAAGTCCAAGAAGGCCAAGAAAATCGCCCTCGCCTGGGCCAAGGGCATCGGCAGCACCCGCGCCGGCGTGCTCGAGACTTCCTTCAAGGAAGAGACCGAGACCGATCTCTTCGGCGAGCAGGCTGTGCTCTGCGGCGGTGCTTCCGCCCTCGTGCAGGCTGGGTTCGAGACCCTCGTCGAGGCTGGTTATCAGCCCGAGATGGCCTACTTCGAGTGCCTCCACGAGCTGAAGCTCATCTGTGATTTGATGTATGAAAAGGGCATCTCCGGCATGCGCTTCTCCATCTCCGAGACCGCCAAGTATGGCGACATTACCCGTGGCCCTCGCGTGATCAACGCGAACACGAAGAAAGAGATGAAAAAAATCCTCACCGAGATCCAAAGCGGCAAGTTCGTGAAGCAGTGGGTTGCCGAATACAAAGGCGGCTTGAAGAACTACAACGCCCTCCTCAAGGCCGGCGAGAAGCACCAGATCGAGAAGACAGGCGAGCGCCTCCGCGGTCTCATGCCCTGGATGCCCAAGCGCAACATCGGCGGCGTGCAGGGCGCCTACGCCAACTAAGCGTTTCGCGCTTAGTTGAGTTTAAGGTGGAAGATTAAGTTGAAGGTCCGAACCAGTCATCGGATCGGGTCGGGCCTCCCTTAATCTTAAACTTTCATCTTAATCTGTTTTGGGCGGCCCTCAAAAGCCGCCCTTTTTCATTTCCGCCTCATGCCGACCAAACTCACCCTCGCCACCCGTAAGAGCCCGCTCGCGCTGGCTCAGACGACGCAGGTTGCCGCGCACTTGAGCGCCACGCTCGGCGTCGAGACCGAGTTGCTCAAGATCGTTACCACCGGCGATCAACGCACCGAGTGGTCGCTCGAAAAACAGGGCGGCAAGGGGCTCTTCACTAAGGAACTCGAGGAGGCTTTGCTGCGCGGCGACGCCGACGTGGCCGTCCACAGTTGCAAGGATCTCCCCGGCCAACTCCCCGACGGGCTCGCCGTCGCCGGCTATCTGCCGCGCGAAGACCCTCGTGACATGCTC
>JBEGTN010000110.1:0-5279 GCA_041179405.1 Verrucomicrobiota bacterium | reverse complement strand
ATATTCAGCCACAAACTCATCCTTGGTGCCGCCGGTGGGCACCTAGATTCCGTTCATGAGATCTCACAGCAAAAACAGAATAAGACATTCATAACAGAAGGCCGATTGCGAAATGTGACGGGCAATCTAGCTTGCGCAACTCTCCCGCCCACATGTTGAACGCTCCACCCCCGATTCTGGCCGTCGAAAACTTAAGCCGCACCTACGACACGGAATCCGGCCCGCTGACAGTGTTGCACGCCGTGAGCTTCGCCCTCGGCACCGGCGAGACCCTCGCGCTGGTCGGGCCAAGCGGCAGCGGCAAGACCACCCTCCTCGGCCTCTGTGCCGGACTGGACCAGCCGACAACCGGCACCGTCAACCTGGCCGGCGCGAAACTGGACGGCTTGAACGAGGATGCGCGAGCCAGGGTGCGCAACGAAAACACGGGCTTCGTGTTTCAGAACTTCCAGCTCATACCCTCGCTGACAGCGCTCGAAAATGTCTTGGTGCCGCTGGAGCTGCGCGGCCTTGACCGGGCTGCGACCCGCAAGGCCGAGGCAACGGCAACGGCCTTGCTTGCGCGGGTGGGATTAGGAGAACGACTGGCCCATTACCCGGTGCAGCTATCAGGCGGGGAACAACAACGCGTGGCCCTGGCACGAGCCTTCGTGACCGCTCCGAGGATACTATTCTGCGACGAACCCACGGGGAATCTCGACGGGGCGACGGCCGCATTGATCACCGAGCTGATCTTCGAGTTAAACCGCGAAAAGGGAACCACGCTCGTGCTGGTGACGCACGACACGGAACTGGCGAAACGTTGCGGACGCGTTCTGCGCCTGCGGGGCGGCGTGGCCGTGGAAGGATAAGCCGTCCAACGATGTATTTTCTACTTAAACTGGCATGGAGGGACGCACGGGCTTCACGCGGACGGCTCGCTTTGACCGCGCTGGCCATCGTTGCGGGCGTGGCCGCGCTGGCCGCGACCGGCTCACTGGCAAAAAACATTCGCTCCGCCATCGACCTGGAAGCGCGCGCCTTGCTCGGCGCAGACCTGGTCGTGGAATCGCGCAACGCCCCCGACCAGGAGATCGAAAGCTACCTGCGCTCGCTCGGCGGCGAACAGGCGCGCGAGGTCGCCTTCGCCTCCATGCTGGCGGTGCCCGACTCCTCGGGAGGAGTGAAACAGACGCGACTGATCACCGTGCGCGCCGTGGATGCGGCGTATCCGTTTTACGGGAGCGTCACATCGCTCCCGGATGGCGCGCGCGCAAAACTGGCCGCCGGTGACACGGTGCTAATCGAGGAAACATTGATGAAACAGTTCGGCCTCGCGACGGGGGACAAGGTGCGACTGGGAAAGAAAGAGTTCCGGGTGGCGGGCGCCTTGCTCAAATTGCCCGGCGAATCGGCGGCGGTGGCGATGCTCTCGCCACGTGTGCTGGTATCCCGAGGAGGACTGGACGGCGCGGGTTTACTCGGTGCGAGCGCACTGGCGCGGTATCGCACCCACTTCAAATTTGCCGAAGGCACCGATGTGGAAGCGCTGGCTTCGCGTGAGCGCAATCGCCTGCGCAAACTGCACCTGAACGCGGATACGGTGGGCGAACGGAAGCGCGAACTCGGCAAGGCGATGGAGAACGTAGGTTCGTTTTTAAGCCTCACCGGCCTGGTGGCTTTATTACTCGGTGCGATCGGCGTCGCCTCCGCCATGCACGCGCTGGTGCAGCGCAAACTCGCGACCGTGGCGGTGCTCCGTTGCCTCGGCGCGGGTGCCGGACTGGGGCTGGGCGTGTTCATGGCGCAAGGGCTGGCGGTGGGACTGGCGGGCAGCGTAACCGGCGCGCTCGTCGGCGCAGGTCTCCAAGCGGGGCTCGGCGCGCTGGTGCGGGATTTTCTTCCCATGGCGACGGCCGGCTTCGCGATCCGTTGGGACGAAGTGGCCCGTGCGGCCGTGATCGGCGTCGGCTTGAGCGGCTTGTGCATACTGGTGCCATTGCTGGCGGTGCGGAAGGTCACTCCGCTCGCGGTTTTAAGAGCCGTGGAGCCGGCGGCGGGGCGGCGCGATGTCTGGCGCTGGGTGGCAGGCGCCGCGCTCGCCATTCTGGTATTTGGGTTAACGGTCTGGCTGGCGGGCAACTGGCGACATGGGCTGGGCTTTGCAGGCGGAATACTGGTGGCGGCGGGCACACTGGCTCTACTCGCGCTGGGATTGTTAAGAGCGATGCGATGGCTCACCAGACTCGGATTACTACGCAGCCTGCCCTTCGCGGTGAGGCAAGGTCTGGCTAGTTTACACCGGCCGGGCAATAACACGGTGCGGCTCGTGCTGGCCCTCGGACTCGGCGCGTTTTTACTCCTCACGCTGGCGTTCACACGAGGGGCGTTGCTGGGGCAGTTGAAGTTGGCGGGGGCCAACGAGCGGCCGAATCTGTTGTTCTTCGATGTGCAGGACGACCAGGTCGAGGCGCTGAAGGCGAAACTAGACGCGCTCGGCGCTCCCGCCCGGGCTGAAGCGCCCATCGTGACCATGCGGCTGGCACGCCTTAAGGGCCGAACCGTGGAGGATGTTTTAAAGGACAAGACCTCGGGCGTGCCTTCCTGGACCCTGCGTCGGGAGTATCGTTCGAGTTACCGTAATGAACCTTCAAATACGGAAAAAGTGGTGGCGGGCGAGTGGCTGGGCTCATTTTCCTCAACGGGCGCGGCGGACGAAATCGTGCCGGTCTCGGTTGAAGAAGGCTTGGCGAAACAACTCAGGGTCTCCCTCGGCGACGAGCTGGAATGGGACGTGCAAGGGGTGACGATTCATTCGCGCGTGGCGAGCCTTCGCAAGGTCGAGTGGCAGCGCATGTCGCCGAATTTCTTCGTGCTCTTTCCGACCGGTGTGCTGGAGGCGGCGCCCAAATTCTATGTGCTGGCCGCACGCGCCACGGAGGCGGAACTCAACGCACGGGTGCAACGCGAAGTGGTGGCAGCATTCGGCAACATATCGGTGCTGGATCTCGGCCTCGTGATCGAGTCGCTGGACGCAGTATTCGCAAAGGCGGAGATGGCGGTGCGATTCATCGCCCTGTTCACGCTTGCCACCGGAGTAGTCGTGCTGGCTGGAGCCTTGGCGGCGGGCCGCGAACAGCGGCTGAAAGAAGCGGTGTTGCTACGCACCCTGGGCGCCAGCGCGTGGCAGGTGCGCACTGCCTTGATAACCGAACTAACGGCGCTGGGACTGCTGGCGGGCGCGGCCGGGGCGGGTCTGGCATTGGGCGGTGGCGCGGCCGTGGCCTGGCGGGTGTTCGGCGTCGCACCGGTGATGCCGTTCGGATCAGTCGCAGTCACGGTTGCGGCCGTGATGGTGCTGACAGTGACAACGGGGTTGCTGGCAAATCGCGGCGTGTTGGGCCGGCCGCCCTTGGAAGTGTTGCGCGCCGAGGGCTAGGCTTGGGCGCATGTTAATATTTTCCCTCCACACACGTTAGGTCTGGTCCTCGCCTGACACGCCCCCAGACTTCACCGCCGCATGCCCTCCCTGCCTTTTATACAATCTGTTCGCTGGTTGAAACTGGCCGCGTTAGCCGGCCTCGTCGTTGCGTTTGTTCATGCTGAAGAAACCGCAAAACCCGATACACCACCGAAAAACTTCTCCGAGGCTCTCGCCCGCAAAGGCGTTAAGTTGATCGCAGGTCCGGCGACTTATGCGCTTGGCAGCATCGCGGAAATCAAGCTGCCGGCCGGTTATCACGCGGTGGAGTCAGGTTCGATCAAGGACTACTACCAGCTGACGCGAAATCTCTACAGTGGAAACGAGAAGGGCGTTGTCATCGGCCCCTCGGACTGGGTGCTGGTTTTCGACTACGACGAAATCGGCTACATCAAGGATGACGAGAAGGACAAACTCGACGCCGACAAACTGATGGCGACCATGATCGAAAGTCAGAAGGAAGGGAACAAAGAGCGCGCCAAACAGGGCTGGGACGAAATGAAGTTTGAAGGCTGGGCCAATCCGCCCCGCTACGATACGCAGACCAACAATCTCACCTGGGCCGTGCGCCTCACGAGCTCTTCCGATGGTTACAAATCAGTGTTTTTGAATGAAAGTATCCGCCTGCTCGGGCGCGCTGGCGTGATGAACGTAACGCTCATCACCGAGCCCGACTTTTACCCCAAGGACAGCGCCACGGTGGCGGCTCTGCTAGCCAAGGAATTCAACTACGTGGAGGGCCAGCGCTACGCCGAGTTCAAGAAAGGCGACAAAATCGCCGAATACGGTCTGGCCGCGCTGGTGCTGGGCGGAGCGGGAGCGGCAGCGTTCAAATTCGGTTTCCTGCAAAAGTTTTGGAAACTCCTCGTCGTGGGCGGAGCGGCGGCGGCTGGCGTGATCAAAAAATTCTGGAACAAGATCACCGGTAAAAACCCGGATGTCTGAGCAATTCCAGACGACGGCCCCCAACTTTTCCCGCAATGTCTGAATGGTGGTCCGTAGTCGCCCTTTTCTGGGCTCTCTATCTGGCCGATGGCGTGAGCGGCGGCCGTCGTGAGCGCTTGTTTTTGTCGTCGTGGCGGGGCGCTTGCGCGTGGCGGTTTTGGCCCCGGCGACGGAGCAAGAAATCCGCAGCCGGCGTGCGCCGCGTGCAGCCGGCGCGGACGGCGACCCTGACGCAGGCGGGCTGGCATTTCACCCCGCCCTGGCCCTGGGCCTGGACCCTCGCGCTGGAGGATCTGCCGGGCGGCCTTGCGGCCGAGGGGCTCACCAACTGGCCGGGCACTTCGACGGCCCGCCCGCCCGCCTTGCCTGACCATACGGGAGCGGTGCGTTGGGAAACCGTGGATAAGATTAACACGACAGGCGGCTGGCTGACATTGGGTGGACGCCGCTTCATGCCCACGACCACCGCACTGGATGCGGCGGGCCTACGCAGCCTTGCGGAGCGTCTGGGGCCGATGAATCCGGCGAGACGGGCAAAGGAAATCGCGATGTGGCAGAGCAGGTTTTTCTCGGTGTTGCGCGCCCGACGACGTCTGGCGACCGGTCTGGCGCGCACACGCGGACTGGCTTCGTTGAACACGCTGCAATTCACCGGCTGGTTGCTCTTGTCGGCGGCGTTGCTGGGCGGCGTATTTGATCCGGCGCAACCTTTTGGTCCACTGGGTTCGTGGCGACGGCTGGACCCCGCTCAGATAAAATGGTGGGGCCTGTGCGGCGGCTTGCTGTTCACTCACGTCGTCGCGGTGATCGCGGCCTGGCGATTGCACCGTCGATTGTATCCGAAACTTAAAGACGAGAGGGCGAACTTGTTTTT
>JBEGTN010000109.1:0-12665 GCA_041179405.1 Verrucomicrobiota bacterium | reverse complement strand
TGCCCAAACGCGAACCCCTGCGTCTGGCCGCCTGGGAAAAACTCTCCCTCTACGCCACCCTCCAGGCGAAGCGCACTGCCGCCGGCGCCCCCGCCTTTGTCCTGCATGACGGCCCCCCGTTCACCAACGGCGATGTCCACATCGGCACCGCCCTGAACAAATCGCTCAAGGACATCACCCTTCGCTACAAGTCCCTGCGCGGCTACCGCACCCCCTACGTCCCCGGCTGGGATTGCCACGGCCTCCCCATCGAGCAAAAGGTCGCCAAGGAAATCCAGGCCTCCGGCTTAAACCTCTCGACCGCCGAGATGCGCTCCCGTTGCGACGCCTTCGCCGAGGGCTGGATCAAGAAGCAGACCGCCTCCTTCAAACGCCTTGGTGTCCAGGCCGACTGGGCCAACGAATATAAAACCAAGGCCCCCGCCTTCGAGGCCGACATCCTCCGCACCTTCGCCGCCTTCGTGGAGCAGGATATCGTCTATCGCTCCAAGAAACCCGTTTACTGGAGCATCCCCTTCGAGACCGCCCTCGCCGAGGCCGAGATCGAATACGCCGAACACACCTCCATCGCCATCTGGGTCAAGTTCCTCGTCCCCGTCGCCGAGGCCGCGAAATTCGGCCTGCCGACCGACAAACCCCTCAGCATCGTCATCTGGACCACCACCCCTTGGACGATCCCGGCCAACCTCGCCATCGCGCTGCATCCGGAAACTGAATACGCCGTCATCGACCTCGGCGCCGAGCGCATCCTCGTCGCCAAAGCCCTCGCCATCCCGGTCCTCGAAGCCGCCAAACACCCCGACCCCGCCTCGCTCCTCGGCGAATGGTCATCCATCGTGCTCGGCGCGAAGCTCGAAGGCCTCGCCGCCCGCCATCCTTTCATCGACCGCGCCTCGCCGGTCGTCCTCGCCGACTACGTCACCACCGAGTCCGGCACCGGCTGCGTCCACACCGCCCCCGGCCACGGCGCCGAGGACTATCTCACCGGCCTCAAATACGGTCTCCCCATCTACTGCCCCGTCGGCGACGACGGTCGCTACCTCGACGACGGCCAGGTCCCCGCCGACCTCGTCGGCATCACCTGCCTCGAAACCGTCGAGGAGCTGAAGGCCAAGAAGCCCAGCCCCGCCAACCTCGCGGTCCTGAAAAAACTCGCCACTCCCGACCCCATAACCGGCCACGTCTCCCTGCTCGCCAAGGCCAAATACGTCCACAGCTACCCGCACTGCTGGCGCTCCAAGACCCCCATCATCTTCCGCGCCGTGGATCAATGGTTCGTCAGCCTCGACCGCCCCCTGGGAACGCCGAGCTCCAGCTCGGCTCCGTCCGCCGCCATTGGTCATTCGTCATTGGGCATTGGGCATTCCCCGCGGAACGCGGCGCTAGCCGCGATCCGCGGGGTCACCTGGTTCCCCGCCTTCGGCCAGGCCCGCATCACCGGTGCCGTCCAATCCCGCCCCGATTGGTGCATCAGCCGCCAGCGCTCCTGGGGCGTGCCCATCATCGCCTTCTACGGTCCCGACAAAAAAGCCTACCTCGACGCCTCCGTCGTCCGCGCCGTCGCCGCCAAGATCGCCGCCCACCCCGCCGGCACCAATCTCTGGTATGAGCAGACCGCCGCCGAACTCCTCTCCGGCATCACTCTCCCCGCCTGTTGGCCCGCCGCCACCGAGTTGACCAACGGCCGCGACACCCTCGACGTCTGGCTCGACTCCGGCTCCTCCCACGCCGCTGTCTTGCGCAACCACCAAGGCAACACCTCCGCCCCCGCCGACCTCTACCTCGAAGGCTCCGACCAGCACCGCGGCTGGTTCCAGTCCTCCCTCTGGACGAGCGTCATCGCCTTCGGCTCCGCCCCTTACAAGGCCGTGCTCACTCACGGCTTCATCGTCGGCGAAGACGGCAAGAAAATCTCCAAGTCCGGCTCCTACGAAAAACCCCCGACGTCCGACAACTTCATCAACGACTACGGCGCTGACGTCATCCGTCTCTGGCTCGCCTCGCAGGACTTCACTCAGGACATCACCCTGTCCAAAAAAATTCTCGATAACTCCGCCGAGCAGTATCGCGGTTTCCGCAACGCCCTCCGCTACCAGCTCTCGATTCTCCACGATTTCGACCCCGCGAAAGACGCCCTCCCGCACGCCTCGCTCGACGTCCTCGACCGCTGGGCGCTGCACCAGACCGCCAAACTCCTCGCCGAGGCCACCGCCGCCTACGACGCCTACGAGTTCCACCGCGTCATCAGCCTCTGCGCCCACTTCGTTTCCACGACGCTCTCCGCCGTTTACAACGACGTGTGCAAAGACCGCCTCTACACCTACGCGGTCAACCACCCCCAGCGCCGCAGCACCCAGACCGCCGTCCACGCCATTCACGGCGTGCTCGTGCGCATCCTCGCCCCCGTCCTCACCTTCACCGCCGACGAGGCCTGGTGCCACGCCCACTTCAAGACCGACCTGGCCCCCGACTCCGCTTCCGCCTCGGGAACCTCCGCCGTAGGCTTGAACGTGAGTTCAAGTTCCGCCTCCGTCCCGGGAACGCCGAGCTCCAGCTCGGCTCCGTCTGCCGCCTCCGTCCCGCCGTCCATCCACCTCTCCGACTGGCCCGTCGCCGCCGCCGCCTGGACCGACCCCGCCCTCGACGCCGACTTCGCCGAACTCCTCAAAGTCCGCGCCAAGGTTAACGAGACCCTCGAACCCCTCCGCCAGGCCGGTCAGCTGGGTAAATCGCTCGACGCCGCCGTCACCCTGGAGGTCGCCGCTGGCGATCCGCTCGACGCCGCCCTGCGCCGTCACGAGGCCTTTCTGCCCGAGCTCTTCATTGTCTCCCACGTCGTCCTCGCCGAGACGCCCGCCGCGCAGCCCCTCGCCGTCGCGGCTCGTCCCGCCGCCGAACTGGGGCTGGCCCGCTGCCCGCGGTGCTGGCGTTCAGTGCCGGCCCTGCATGCCACCGACCACGGGGAGGTTTGTCCCCGTTGCGCCGAGGCCATAACCCCGACACCATAAGCCAGGGGCATCCGCTTATTTTTGATTTCTTAACACCCCCCAAAAAACACCCGTCATGGCCAAATCAAAATCCAAGCCCGCCCCTAAATCCAAGCCCGCCACCAAAGCCAAGCCCGTCGCCAAAGCCAAGCCTGTCGCCAAAAAGGCGACCAAGCCCGCCATCAAATCTTCACCTAAATCCAAGTCGAAATCCGTCGTGAAACCTGTCAAAAAAATCGCCGCCAAGCCAAAGACCAAACCCGGTTCCAAGGCCCCTGCGAAATCAGTAAAATCAATCAAGACTCCGCCTGCCGGCAAACCGGTCAAGGCCGTCGCCAAACCCGAACCTGCACGCGCCTCATCAAAGGCCCCCGTTAAATCCACCGTGTCCGAAAAATCATCCAAAGTATCGCCCGCTTCCACCAAACTAGCCCCGGGAAAATCTCCCGTCGCTTCCGAGGGGAAAAAGAAAAACGGCGCCGTCTCGGCACGCGAACAATTGCGCTCCCGCATCCTCGCTCAGAAGATCAAGCCCGCCAAGCCGGTCGCCTTCTCGCTCGACGAGGTCAGGGAGGTCGCCAAGACCATTTCCAAGAATCAAGCCGCCGAAAGCGCCGCCGCACCGGTGGCCGTGAAAGCCGCGGCCAAACAAACCGCCCTCCAGTCCAACTCGCTCCGCGCCGCCAAACCGGCCCAGATTAAAGCCGCCTCGCTCGCGGATATTCTTGGCTTCAACCCCAAGCAAAAAGCCTCCCACGCCGAGAGCGAGGAGGCTCTCATCCCCGACAAGTATAAACGTTACTACAAACTCCTCATCGAGCTGCGCAACCACGTCACGGGGCAGGTTGACCAGCATTCCGAGGAGACGCTCAAGCGCTCCGCCAAAGAAGACTCGGGCGATCTCTCCAGCTACGGCACCGACGGCGGCACCGATTCCTTCGACCGCGATTTCGCCCTCAGCCTCGTGGCCAACGAGCAGGAGGCCCTTGCCGAGGTCGAGGCCGCCATTCAACGCATCAAGGCCGGCAACTACGGCATCTGCGAACACACCCAGAAGCCTATTTCCAAGGAGCGTCTGCTCGTCGTTCCGTTTACCCGTTACACCGCCGAGTCGCTCAAGGAGATCGAGAAGACCCGCTACAAGGTTCGCGGCCAGACCGGCATCCTCGGCGAAGGCGAAGAGGGCGCCAAGGTCGAGGACGACTCCGGCGGCGACGAGTAAGCACTCTTCGCGTAGGGGCGCACCTCGTGTGCGACCGCTCCGCCCTTAATCTTAAACTTTCGCCTTAACCTGGCGCGCGCGCCGCGCGCACGCCCCCGTGATGCGCTGGCTTGTCCTCACCTCCTCCACCGGCACCGGCCATAACATGCGCGCCGAGGCCCTCCGTCTTTGGGCCGAGCGTGAATGCGGTTCCAAAGTGGAGCTGCGCGTCCATCAGACACTCGAGGCCACGCACCCGCTCTACCGTTTCGGGGTCGGTCTCTATAACACCATCCAGCGTCGTGCGCCGCGCCTGCACCACGTTTACTTCAACTACCTCGAACTCGCCGGCATGCACCGCCACGGCGAGCGTATCCTGGGCCGCGACAAGTTTTCCGCCGCCGTCGCCTCCTTCGCCCCGCACCGAGTCATCAGCGTCCACGCGCACACCAACCACGGCTTCTTCACCCTCGCCCGTCGCGCCCTGCCCGCCGCGCCTCCGCGTTGCCTCACTTACTGCGGCGAGCTTTTCGGCGGCTACGGTTTTAGCCGCCACTGGGCCAACCCTTCCGCCGACGGCTTTATCGGTGCCACGCCCGAGGTCTGCGCCGCCGCGCATGCCGTCGGCGCCCCCCCGGAAAACGTTTACCACGGCGGTTTCCTGCTCCGTCCCTCGCTCTACGTGCCCGAAGAGGATGGCGAGGCCCAGGCCATCGCCCTCGCCACTGAACTCGGCCTGGACCGCCGTGCCTTCACCGTCGTGCTCAGCACCGGACTCGCCGGTGCCAATAACCACCTTCCTATCCTCCGGCGTCTCGCCGCCACCGGGAAAAAGCTCCAAGTCATCGCCCTCTGCGCGCGCAACACCAAGGCGCTCCACGCCATCGAGGCTTATGCGACCGGACACCCCACGCTCACCATACGCGCCCTCGGCCAGACCGACCGCATGCTGGCCCTGCTCCGTCTGGCCTCGGTCTTCGTCGCCCGCCCCGGCACCGGAGCGACCAGCGAAGCCATCCTGGCCGGCACGCCGCTCATTCACAATGGCATCGGCGGCATCATGCCGCAGGAGCTTATCACCATCCAATACTGTCGCCAGCACGCCTGCGCGCTCACCGCCCGCTCCGCTCGCGAGGTCGTTGACGGCATCTTAAAACTACAAGCCGAACCTGCGACCGCCGCCGATCTTCGCAAGCGCCTGCGCGCCGCTCGCCCGGCCGGCGACCCCGACCAAATCGTCCGCTGGATTCTCGACCGGCCCTAAGCCATCTCAGCACGACGGCGAAGGGTCTTTTCCCGACGCTCGGAGCGGCTGCCGATAAGACAGCGCCTAGTCTCGGTTGCCCTGATTTAAGATGTTTTCCGCTCGGCGGGCTGCGGTGATTGACAGCAGCGGGTAATGATTTCGATTCAGTGAACGTGGTGATTATCTTTCAATTGGCGACGCTGGCGGTGTTGACCGCAGGTTCTGGCTACTGGGTCTGGCGACTGGCCCGTAAACCGGCGTCCCCTTCGCTCGCGTGGCTGTGGTGCGGCTTGGCCGGATTTTGTCTCAGCCTGTTGGGATTGCAGTGCTTGGTTTATCTGGACTGTCCCTTGCGCTTCACCGTGCCGTTCGTCGGGGCGGTGGCGGGCGCGGGGTTCCTTGCTTTGGTGGCCCGAGGGTGGCGGGCACGGGCAACCATCGGACGTGCGCGATGGCGGGAGATCATCATAGTCATCGCCGCCGGGGCAGGCGCGGGGCTGATTCACTCGACGAGTCTTGTGGGCATCGGAAGCGACCGGTTTGTAGGGGAGGCGCAGATCGATCACCTCAACTACGTGACGACGGCGCAGTTTTTGGTCGACGAGCCCTTTTCCACGGACCTAAGCACGATGGGGCTCCGACCCTGGATATGGCGTCCGCTGGAGTTGAAAAACTATCGAATCACCGAGTGTGTGGCGCTGGGGTATGTCGTGGTGCTCACCCGCTCCGACGCCCAGCGCGCTTGGGGGGCGACCGCCGTGTTTTTCACGGTATTGCTGGCGATGGCGTTGACCGGCATGTGGCGGGTGGCGGGCACGGTGCCCTGCCGGGCGGCGGGGCTGCTGGGCGTGGTGGGGGCGGCGCTACCGGTCGTCACGAGTATCTACCTGCTCGGTTTTTTCTCCCAGCTGAGCGTGTATTTTGTCTTTCCGGCGTTGATCGCGGTGTGCCGCGCCGGGGCCTTGCCGCGCTGGTTCGCGGCCGGGGTGACGGCTATCCTGCTCGGTTTCCTGGCGACGACCTACACTGAGTTCTGGCCGATCGGCGTGGGCATGGCGGGTGTATCCATTTTGTGGTGGCCGCTCAAACCGGCCGGGCGGCTGCTCGTCGCGACGGCGACCACGGCGGCATCGCTGCTGCTGACCGGTGCCTACATCCCCTCGGTGTTCGAGGCCCTTTTCTTTCGGGCGGTAGGCATCCGGCAGTTGGCCGACTCGCTCAGCGGCTGGGTCCCGGATGGCATTTCCTGGTTCGGGTGGGGAAAAAGTTTTTTCCCAGGAAACACACCGGGGCTTGCCTTGGTCGGCGGCTTGGTGGGCGCGGGGGCGGTGCTTGGCGTCTTCCTCCAGCCTGCGCATCGCCGGTGGTGGTGGGGTGCGGCGCTGGCTGCGCCGGCCGCGTTGGCCGCGTATTTTTTATCGCAGCCACAGGTGCCAGTGTATGCGACCTACAAACTGTTGGCCACCTTTGCCCCGATCATCGTGGGGTTGGCCGCGTTGGGGCTGGCGAATGCCGCCGGTAAATTCGGGCGCCGTCCCCGCTGGATCATGGTTGGCCTGCTGGGGTTGGGCGGGGGCTGGGCCGTCTGCGGGGCCGTGGCTGGGCATCTGAAATTGGTGCAGAAAAGCCGCCACGATATACGCGAAGTTTTGGATAAACTTTGGGCGGCGAGAGATCGCATGGAGCAGACTAAGGGGGGCACGTATCTCATGGCCACCAGCGACCCTCGCCTCGGTGCCTGGCTGACTTTTTTTGCGCGTGATTCAGCGGTGTATTGCGATTCGGCGGTGCTGTCCGACCGGCGCGCCCCGTCCGAGTTGGCGGTGTTTCGCAAGATACCGACAGGCGTCGCCCTGGACTGGCTGGACCTGGATCGCATGGGACCTGTTTCCGACTATGAGCCCTCGTCCACGATTTCCGTGCAGGGGGCGCGTTCCGTCTTTGAGCAAGAGCTCAGGCGCGTTTTCGTCCTCGGCCGGACCACCGAGCTGGTGTTGCTTCGGCCCGAGGGATTCCTGCCGGTGGAGAAGTCCGTCGTGCTGGAGTTTGGTCTCACCCCCCTGCCGGGCATAAAGTCGTGCGTGGTTACCTTCAGCGACCAACAAGGACTGCTGAGTGAACTCAGCCTTTCCGCGCCGACATCGATGAGCATTCCGTTGAGGGTCACACCAGGTCGCAATGTCTATACGCTACAGGTGCAAAAGGGAGACGCCGACGAGAATCAAGACCTCCTGCTGCTCCAGGCCCTCAGCATCGAGCGGCAAGCCAGCGCTTCAAATCCAAGCAACATGTCCAAGTAGCAAAACGGACCATGCGGCAAAGACCTCCCAAAACACGTGCTGAAAACAAAATCGGTCCGCCGACTCGAAAATCACTTCGCTTGCCCGCATCGTGCAATAATCGTGCAGCGGATTAAGGAATCCAGCACTTCAAGGTTGCGCTATGCTCAGTAAGCCCGCCCCCACGTCCCCCGCCTTGCTCGCCGCCCTTTACCTGGAGGCCGTCCTGCCTGCCATCCCGCTGCTCGCCGCGCACGACTCCGCCCTCGTCGCCGCCCTCGCCGGACCCGACTTCGCCGTCGTTTTCTCCACCTCCGGCGGCCTGCGCACCCGCCTCGCCGTCCGCTCCGGCACCGCCACCGCGACCTTCGGCCCCGCCGCCTCCGCGCAGTCGGGCGACATCCGCATCTGGTTCCCTACGCCCGCCCAGGTGGTTCGAGCCTTTGATGGCAAGCATCGTCCCGCTCTCGCCCTGCCTCTTGGCGGCTGGTTTCAGCTGACGCAATTGAAGCGGCTCACCGCCGCCGGCGCACGGCTCGAATCGCTACTCAACTGTCGTCCCGCTGCGAACTCCCCGGACCTCGCCCTCCATGCCTGGGGCAACCTCGCCGTCGGCCTTGCCGCCGCCGCCGCCTGGCTGCGCCACCATCCCGACGGCCCCGCCACCCGCGCCCGTCTTGGGTCCGGCGTCGTGGTGTTCTCCTGCTCCGCCCTGCCCTCCCCGCTCTGGCTCGACCTGACCTCGCTCACCACCGGCACCGGCCCGCCGCCACCCGCCGCCTTGCTCATGGCCACCATCACCTTCGCCGATCTCGACACCCTCCTCGCCGAGCTGGATCACCAACTCGACGCCCCCGCCGCCCTAGGCCTCGGCACCCTTCGTCTCACCGGCTATCTCCCCCTCGCCGAAAATCTCGGCCTCCTCCTCCTCAAAGTCGGCGCGCTGCTCAAACCAAATTAACCTCAAAGCTCGCTCCACTCCCCTAATCCAAAATCTTCGCGTCCCTTCGCGCCCCTTCGCGGTTAAAAAACTCCGTCTCCGTCCCTCCCCTTTGAATTTCTCCCGCTCCCAGTCCCTCTTCCGCCGCGCCGCCGCCGTCATCCCCGGCGGCATCTACGGCCACACCACACCCGCCGCCACCCTCCCGGGGGCGACGCCCTACTACGCCATCGAGGGCTTCGGCTGCCGCTACCGCGACCTCGATGGCAACACCTTCATCGACTTCCTCTGTGGCTACGGCCCGCTTGTGCTCGGCTACCACCACCCCGAGGTCGAGGCCGCCGCCACCGCCGCCCGCGCGCGCGGCGCAGCTTTTAACCACCCCACTCCGCTCATGGTCGAGCTCGCCGAGGCTCTCGTCGCGCGTATCGACTTCGCCGACTGGGCCGTCTTCGCCAAAAACGGCGCCGACCTCACCACCTGGGCCACCATGGTCGCCCGCGAGGCCACCGGCCGCCCCAAGATCCTCAAAATCCGCGGTGCCTACCACGGCACTCATGCCTGGTGCTCCCCCGGCCACGGTGGCCTGATCCCCGAGGATCGTGCCCACGTCCACGATTTCCCCTTCAACGACATCGCCGCCCTCGAAGCCCTCTTCACCCGCCATCGCGGCCAGGTCGCCGGCCTCGTCCTCACGCCTTTCCACCACCCCGCCTTCGCCGACTCCGAGCTGCCTTCGCCCGAGTTCGTCGCCACCTGCAACCGCCTCTGCCGCGAGCACGGCGCGTTGCAAATCCTCGACGATGTCCGCTGCGGCTTCCGTCTCTCGTCCGACGGCTCGCATTCAGTTTACGGATACACGCCCGACCTCTCGGTTTACTGCAAGGCCCTCGCCAACGGCCACCCGCTCTCCGCCGCCGTCGGCCGCGCCGCCCTCAAGCCCGCCGCCAGCCGCGTCTTCCTCACCGGCAGCTACTGGAACGACCCCGCCCCCATGGCCGCCGCCCTCGCCACCCTCGCCATCATCGAGCGCGACGCCGTCCCCGCCCGCCTCGCCGCCCTCGGCGAGCGCTTCGTGGCAGGCTTCCTCGCCCTCGGCGAGAAACACGGCGTGCCCCTCCGCGCCAGCGGCCCGCCCGCCATGCCCTACGTGCGCGTCGCCGACGATCCGTCCTTCCTGCGCACCCAGCGCCTCTGCGCCGCCGCCGTCGCCCACGGCGTGTTTCTCCACCCGCATCACAACTGGTTCCTCGGCGCCGCCCACACCGAGGCCGACATCGACGAGGCCTTGCAACGCCTCGACACCGCCTTCCACTCCCTTTCCTCATGATTCTCCTCCTCGGCGGTTCCGGCTACGTCGGCCAAGCCTACCAACAACTCCTCGCGCAAAAGGGCATTCCTTTCCGCAACCTTCGTCGCGCCGAGCTCGACTACACCGACACGGCCACTCTCACCGCCTTCCTGCGCGAGACCCGGCCCGCCTTCCTCATCAACGCCGCAGGCTACACCGGCAAACCCAACGTGGACGCCTGCGAACTCCATCGCGCCGAGTGCCTCTTCGGCAACGCCGTCCTCCCCGGCCGCATCGCCGAGGCCTGCGCCGCCGCCGGCGTGCCTTGGGGCCACGTTTCCTCCGGCTGCATCTTCACCGGCGCGCGCCCCGACGGCACCGGGTTCACCGAGACCGACACTCCCAACTTCACCTTTCGTCGCGACAACTGCTCATTCTACTCCGGCACCAAGGCCCTCGGCGAAGAGGCCCTGATCAGCGCGCCCGATGTCTTCATCTGGCGCCTGCGCATCCCCTTCGATCACCGCGAAAGCTCGCGCAACTACCTCACCAAGCTCATGCGCTACGAGCGCCTGCTCGAAGCCGCCAACAGCATCTCCCAGCTCCACGAGTTTGTCGCCGCCACCTTCGCCTGTTGGGAAAAACGCATCCCCTTCGGCACCTACAACGTCACCAACCCAGGCCACGTCACCACCCGCGAGGTCGTCGATCTCATCCTCAAAAGCGGCGTCCACCCGAAGGAGTATCAATTCTTCACCGACGAGACCGAGTTCATGCGCCTCGCCGCCAAGACCCCCCGCAGCAACTGCGTGATGTCCTCCGCCAAACTCGCCGCCGCCGGCATCACCCTCACCCCGGTCCGCGACGCCGTTTGCCAAGCCCTGCGTGCTTGGCAAACGGCGTCAGTTTAAGAGGAAAGTTTAAGATTAAGTTCCGGGCACTCCGAGCATTTCGAGCCTTCAACTTAAACTTTCATCTTAATCTAATTTTCGTTCCTAAAATTCATATGGACTCATTCGAAAACCTCACGGTCTGGCGCCGTAGCCATGCATTAAGCATCGAGGTCTATCGACTGCTCGCCGACTGCCGAGACTGGGGCTTTAAGGATCAAATCACCCGCTCCGCCAACAGCATCGCCGACAACATTGCCGAGGGCAGCGAGCGTCCCGGCAAAGCGGAATACCGCCAGTTCGTCGGCTACGCCAAAGGCTCCGCTGGCGAGGCCCGCTCCCAAATGCTGCGCGCAGAAGCGCTGGCCTATATCCCCTCGCCCGATTGCCAGCGTCTCATCACTGAGCTAAAAGAAATATCCCGTATGCTTCATGGCCTCTACCGTAGCTTGGAGTAATCCCTTTTCCGATTTTTATGCCGTCTCCGTCCTTCAACTTAAACTTTCCCCTTAATCTCAAAATTTAATGAAAATTTTGCTCACCGGCGGCGCCGGCTTCATCGGTTCAAACTTGGTTCGGTTGCTTTTGAACGCACCCGACCACGAGGTCCTCAACGTGGATGCCCTCACCTACGCGGGGAATGCGCATTCGTTGGCCGATCTCGTCACCCACCCGCGCCATCGCTTCGTCCAGGCCGACATCACCGACGCCGCCTTTCTCCGCCATCTCTTCGCCGACTTCGCCCCCGACTGGGTCATGCACCTCGCCGCCGAGTCCCACGTCGATCGCTCCATCGACGGTCCCGGCGCCTTTATCCAGACCAACGTCGTCGGCACCTTCACCCTCCTTCAAGCCGCCCGCGCCCACTTCGATTCCCTCACCGGCTCCGCCCGCGAACGCTTCCGTTTTCTCCACGTCTCGACCGACGAGGTTTACGGCTCCCTCGGCCCCACCGGCCGCTTCACCGAGCACACCGCCTACGACCCGCACTCGCCCTACTCCGCCTCCAAGGCCGCCAGCGACCACCTCGCCCGCGCCTGGGCCGACACCTACCGGCTGCCCGTGCTCGTCACCAACTGCTCCAACAACTACGGCCCCTACCAGTTCCCCGAGAAACTCATCCCCGTCGTCATCCTCAAGGCCCTGCGCGGTGACCCCATCCCCGTTTACGGCAAAGGTGAAAACATCCGCGACTGGCTCTACGTCGGCGACCACTGCGAAGCTCTCCACACCGTCGTCGCCTCCGGCCGCCCCGGCCAGACCTACAACATCGGCGGCGACAACGAGCGCCAAAACATCGACCTCGTTCGCCTCCTTTGCTCGCTGCTCGACGAACTCCGCCCCCGCGCCGACCGCCGCCCCTACGCCGAGCAGATCGCCTTCGTTACCGACCGCCCCGGCCACGATCTCCGCTACGCCATCGACGCCACCAAGATCAAAACCGAGCTCGGCTGGACCCCGAAGCAGGACCACTCCTCCGGCTTCCGCAAGACCGTCGCCTGGTATCTGGCCAACGAGTCCTGGTGGCGCCCCATCCTCGACGGCACCTACCGCCTCGAACGCCTCGGCTCCTCTTCCCCATGAAATACCGCTCCTTCGGCAAACTCGGTTGGCAAATCTCGGACGTCTCCTTCGGCGGCTGGGCTCTCGGCGGCGGCGCCTGGGGTGCCCAAAACGATGATGATTCCCTCCTCGCGCTGCATCGCGCCCTCGACCTCGGCGTCAACCTCATCGACACCGCCGCCGGCTACGGCAACGGGCGGAGCGAGCAGGTTATCGCCCGGGCCCTGGCCGGCCGTCGGGAGCGCATCTTTGTTGCCACCAAAACCCC